>CAITOG010000211.1 GCA_903893955.1 uncultured Actinomycetes bacterium | reverse complement strand
TCCACAGACCTTGGACGCTCTCTACAGGTCGAAGGCCAACTACGTCAGCCGCTACACCTCCGACCTCGACCGGGCGATCGCTGCGGGATACATCCTTCCCGCGGATCGAGCTTCGCTCTTGGCGCAAGCAGCGCAGTTGTCATTCCCTTCCTGAGAGGTCCTCACAAGCGCCAGCGTGGCCCCTCTCGCATCTTGGGATTCAACCTTCCGCGTTCGCGTGTTCACCCTTCGGCGGCGAATCTTCAGGTTTCGAGCGGCGTCGACTCAGGCCAAGTTGAGACCAGTATGGCGAGCCAGCACGTCGAAATCTGCGTCGACATGGAGAACCGAGGCACCGGCACGAATCGCGATCGCAGCAATCAGACAGTCGATGAGTTTGCGTGGAGTCTCTCCGCTCCGGCGGCAGCTGCGGTAGAGGGCCGCGGCTTCTTCGAAGTCGGCTGGCTCGGTTGAGAAGAGGGTTGCAGTCGCGAGCAAACCGCGGAGGTCCGAAAGGTGTCGATCGTCTCGAGCACCGGCCATGATTTCCATCCAGACAGGTTCACAGATTGCTATGTCGGTACCGAGGAGTTCGTCAACCCGCAGACAGACCGAACTACCCGTGTCGCGGAGAAATTCGATCCAGGCTGACGAGTCGACAAGGATCACGAGGAGCGACCCGCACGGAGTTCCTCGAGGTCACCTTCCCATCCAGATCCTCGCAGCGCCCGGGCATCGTCAGTCGACATTGCCTCGCCGGCCAGGAGACGAAGCGCAAAGTTCACCGCCTCACGCTTGGTAGAGAGGTGGTAGCGATGCATGACGAGTTGGCAGGCATCCTCGTCAACGTCAATGTTGGTGCGTCCCATACACCAATGATACACCACCGAGTTCGATCGCCGAGCGTCGAGTTGGTCTGACCCGTCGGGTCCTAGACCGCCGAGACGGGAACTCTCCATTCGATTCAGGGTCAGCTGAAGGTCCAGTGGCCCCCAATCAGTGGCGCGGCGAGATGCCTTCCTTCGCCTTACCACCGCTAGTTGACTCACCCAAACGCCAATCAGGAGCGCGCTGATCCTGAGCAGGCCCAAGGTTGCAGGAGCGGGCGCTTTGGTGAAGCTCAGTGTTCTCGGCCCACTACGCATCGAAGGCAGCGATCGACCAATCCCATTCTGGCTGCTTCGGTACACTTCGCATGCTGGTTCGCGATCGCAGATCCGCTCAGGCACGCCGGGGGGCACCATGTCGTATGCAGGGGACCGAGTTGTCCATGATGCCGATGCTCACATCATGGAGACGCCGATGTGGCTGCGGGACCACGCCGAGGAGCGGTTCAGGGATCGCCTCCCGGTGCTGGCCTACTCGAGTGGCAACGAGCTTCGACAGACGGGCAGCCCCGAGGACCAGCAGCGCGACCTGCTGGCGTCGTTTGACCAGCTGGCTGAGCGGCATCGATCTGTGGAGTACCGAGCCGTCGAGGCCGACGAGATCATGCTCCGCAAGAACTTCGCCGCCACCGGAGCGTTCCTCCCCGAAGATCGTCCGCGAGCGCTCGACCTGCTGGGGTTCCAGAGCCAGTTGGTCTTCAACACCTTCCACAACGGTCGCCTTCACGACCTTGAGCACGCCGGAGACGTCGACCTCGCGTACGCAGCAGCGAGGGCGCACAACAGGGGCATCCTCGAGTTCTGCGCAGTGGATGAACGGCTGCTCTCCACGTGCTACATCCCGCTGGTGGACCCGGCTCGTGCCGTCGAGGCCGTCGATCAGGCCATCGCCGATGGCGCTGATGCCCTGCTCGTCGCCTCGGGCTGCCCCCCAGGCTTCTCGCCGAGCCACACTGACCTCTTCGGCGTGTGGGCGCGCGCCGAAGAGGCCGATCTCCCCGTGGTGTTCCACGTCGGTGGTACGGGTGCTCTCGTCGATCCCAGCTACTTCGTCAACGGGCTGCCCATCCCTCACGACTTCCACGGTGGCGATGAGAACTTCCGATCGGTCGACTACATGGGGATACCAGGACCTCCGGCCCAGACGCTCGCCACTCTGATCTTCGACGGGATCTTCGAAGCCTTCCCGAGTCTTCGGGTCGGGGTCATCGAGCAGGGGGCGATCTGGGTGCCTTCGTGGACGCGGCAGATGGAGTCGGCCTTCGAGGCGTTCTCGCGCCACGAAGAGCGACTCCAGAACCTCTCCATGCGACCGAGCGAGTATGTGCAGCGGCAGATCCGCTTCACGCCTTATCCCACCGAGGATGTCGGCTGGATCGTCGAGCAGGGTGGAGAGGACCTCGTGATGTTCTCATCGGACTATCCACACGTCGAAGGGGGCCGCAAGCCCCTCGAGCGGTTCGAAGCTTCGCTCGGTGACGCGAGTGAAGCAGTGCGATCAAAGTTCTACTCGGAGAACTTCGCCTTCCTTATGGGACAGAGGCTCAAGCGCAATCCAGATTGAGGCGCGTTGCGCCCCCGGTTGCGTGACGCCCGAATGTGCTCAATCGAGTTCGAAGCGATCATGACGCCAAGGGCTGCACCGGCGGCCACAGCAAACCACTCACCTCGCCGCGCAGCAGCCCCATCTCTCGAAGAGCTCCTGGAGGCGCTGTCCAGCAGGTAGTTGCCCGCATCGCATCACCCCTTCCGACGATGAATGTCGCTTGGGGCCATCTGATCGGCGATCAGATGGTTGGTCGAACGACGACAACCAATGTGCGACAGAACTGCCTGCCCCAGACGACTTCGACGAGGTTCGCTCCTGCTCGACCAGGTGTCCACGTGCAGCCCGAGGACGCCGACGAGCAGTCTCATGACGTCAACGTCGTGAAGGTGCTGGGGCCATGTCCGAACCCAACGCAGGGACCCTCCACGGTTGCGAGATGCTCGTGAACTGATCGGGTAATCAGCTCACGAGATGACGATCCCGGTCATCTCCGACGTGACGGGTCCGGGAGCCGTTCGCCGTCGAGGACTCGGATGAGCCCCGCCGTCGCTCGATCTCCGATGCGCCCGAACGTGAGCCCAAG
>CAITOG010000210.1 GCA_903893955.1 uncultured Actinomycetes bacterium | reverse complement strand
TGCAGCGCAAAGATGCCATCGAAAGTGAGCGGCGCAACCTCTCTTCCAGAGGCCACGATGGCGAACACACCGCATGCTTCTTTCACGGCGCCCCCACGAGACAAAGAGCATGTGCCGAAACGAAGACGCCGTGAGCTGACTGGGCGACGGACTGCTCACACTCGCCGTCTTGATTGGTCGAGTGCTCAGGCCTCACCGAATGCGCGACAAGCATCAAACTACTTTGACGGCCCAGTGATCAGGCCCCACATGAGCGACGTGTCTCCCTGGGAGATGTAGAAGGGCGCGTTCTGTGCCGGCACATTGATGACGAGTGAATTCGGTGTCCCCGTCGAGGTCTTGAGTGTCGTCGCAGCACCGGTCGCAGCATCAATCTGCTGCAGTTGGACCTGGGCTGCTGTTGTCTGGAGCCACCAGACAATGGTGTAGGCCTGGCCCGAGGCGAACGGCCCGATGACGGATGGGCCTGAGCCCCCAAAGACATGTTTCTCAGGTCGAAGTGTGGGCTGATTCGCCGGTGGTGAGGCGATGCTGATCCGCCACGGCCCAATCGCCGAAACCCCCAACGTGTAGCTCCCGGCAGGGAGGTTCAACGGGACTGAGCCGGCGAAGTTTCCGCTGCCGAAGTAGCCGGCCGTGTTGATCGCAGTGGTTGTGCTGTTGCCGTCGCTAGCAAGGACCTGCACCTCGAACCTGCCCGAAGGGCACTTACAGGTCGCCGAGAGGACCTTGAGCCCATCGCCCATCGTGAACTGCGGCGTCGTCGTGCTCTCTTTCCCCTTGAAGACCTTCGGAGGCGGCATTGACGCAGTCTTGGCTATTGAAAACGTTGTCGGTGGTGGGATAGCAGCGTATCCACCCTTTGACGAGCCCCCTTGTGCTTGGTAGACGACGAAGCCGCCGATCCCGAGGATGATCGCAACAACGATGACGATGACGGTCACGCGCGAGACAGGCCGCTTGGTGTCCCATTCATCCCATGCAGGGTCGTAGAAATCAGGTTCCGGGGGTTCGGGCAGCACCAAGGGCTCGTAAGCCATCCCATCCTCAGGTTCAACCACACGACGCCAAGGAAGCTGCACAGGCAGATCTTACCTTGCACCCCGGTGGCGACACCCGACGGCACACTTCCGACCAAGGCGGCCGAATGGCCGATGCTTCACTTGTGGGCGCTGCAGCCTGCCGCCGCCCGCGGATCGTCATCATGCTCGGTGACACAACGCCGTATCCCGGCCGCATCTGTCGACCTGAAGATTCGGGGCACTCGCCAGACCCACGCGTCGTCCTGCAACCTGGGAGCGATCCCGAGTGTCCCCGCCACCAGCGCCGATGCGGCAGCCGTGTTGTTCCCGGTCTCGTACGGATGCAAGGCACGAGGATCCGGGATCACGATCAAGGTCACCCCCCAGGCCCGAATCGCGTGACCGAGTGCAGTCGTGCTGGCAGCGGTGAGGTCTCGCGCTGGCGTCGTCGTCCACGTGAGGTCAGCCAAGACCGCTTCCCCGGCTCTCGCCATCCCGGCTCGACGCAGCGCACTTCGAGGTCCATCGCCACCGGCCATGGCGTAGACCAGCCTGTCCATGGCCTGCCAGGCCATGGGTGCCTGGATCCCACTGAAGGGCGCCGGATAGGTGAGCACGACATCGTTGCTGGCCAGATGGCGACCGTGGAGGCTGAACCAGGTCGGGGATGCGGCCGGCTGGGTGGTCAGGGGCACAGCCGCAGCGACTGCGGCGCAGAGCTGACCGAACGCGACGACGAGGACAAGGGCGCCACCAAGCGCGCCGAGGAGCTCGCGGGGCTCTCGGTCAGCGACCGTGCTCCTCACATTGAGCACGTCCGAACGGACCTGATCTGCGGCCAGCGCCACAAGCGCACAGGTGGCGAACGTGACACCGGCGACGAAGCGGATGGGCAGGACGTTCTCGATCACTGGGAGGTGGGCCAGCACATCGAAGGGCACCGGGAAGTGATTGAGCGCACGGTCCGACGACAACGATGCCCACGCGGCAAGGAGCCCGACGCCGGCCAGCAGCCACGCTCTCGCCTGACGGCGGAGCACCACCAGCGCCAGTGCAACCACGCCGATCAGGGGCCAGCCGAGCGAGGCCACAGCCGGGAGCGTTCGACCCTGGTAGCCGCCGGTCCGATATGCCGCTGCCGCTCCCCCCGCCGCTCCGGTGTGGACGAAGGCAGCCGGTGTGAGGCCGTACCAACCCGGCGTGACCGACGGCCAGACACGACCCGTGAGGTGGTGCGGCCCGGCCAGGGCGAACCAGAGCGGATACGCGAGCAGCGCAGCCGACACGCCCGCAGCCGTGGCGAGCCCAGTGGCGACTGGTCGCCACGAGATGGCGAGCCAGGTCCGTCTCGCGAGCGCGCTCCCTACCACCACCGCGATCAGGGTGGCGCCGATGAGCAGGACGTAGATGACGAGCAGCTCGGTCGAGATGAAGAACTGGACCACCACCAAGAGCCCCAACACAAGACCGACCCGGCTCGGTCGATGGCGACGTGTGACAAGTAGCTCGTCGAGACACACAGCGAGGAGTGGCGCGATGAACAGCGTGAGGTTGAGCCAGCTGTCGGTGAGCCCGGTGAGCATCCAGAACGAGAACCCGAAGGCGAGACCCCCGATGAAGGCCGCTGGCCTCCAGCACACCCATCGACGCAGCAGCACGTACATCGAGAGCGCGGAGGCCGCCGGCGCCAACGTGAGCGCCACGTTGAGCGAGAACACGGGACCAACCAGCATCGTCAGCGGGGCAAGCGGGACGCCAACGGCGAGCACCGAGGTGTCGTCCAAGATGTTGAACCCCGTCGGTGGGAACAGTCGTGTTGACCAGAAGAGCCCGTGGCCGTGGCTGATCGCCCAGGCCGGCCACGACAGAAACCAGAGGTAGCGTGCGCTGTCGCCGCACGCGCACATCGTCGTGGTGGTCGGTCCGCTTGACCAGATGCCCCAGAAGACCACCAGCGCGACGCCGAGGTAGCCGAGCGACACCATCGCCACCTCACTGACGCTCCAGCGAGGTGGCCCCACCGCCGCCGTCGACTGGGTCACGGCACCGGGAGGGCCAGGATGCACGCCGTG
>CAITOG010000209.1 GCA_903893955.1 uncultured Actinomycetes bacterium | reverse complement strand
GGACGGCTCTGCCAGTGCTTCTCGACCTTGACCACTAGCTCGAGGTGCGTCCCAGGTGGGAGCTGCTCTCGGGCCGCAATGCCGACCTCCTTCAAGACCTCGCCACCCTTGCCGATGACGATGCCCTTTTGAGAGTCCCGCTCGACGAGGATCTCGACGGTGATGCGGTTATCCTCCCAGCTCGAGACCCTGGTGTGGATCGCATGCGGGAGCTCTTCACGGGTCCGGTAGAGCAACTGCTCGCGGACGAGCTCGGCCACGTGCGCGGCAGCGCTCTGGTCGCTGATCATCTCATCGGGGTAGTAGGCGGGACCCTCGTTGAGGTGCGCGGTGATCCCGTCGACGAGCGCCTCGACCCCTCGGCCGGTCTTCGCCGAGATCGGAAAGAACTCAGCGGCCTTGGCCGCCTCGAGCGCAGCCGGGCTCGCCTCGGCTGCCACCTCCTCAGCGACGGCAAGCACCTTGAGCAGCTGCTCGGCAGTGCGAGCAGCACCGGCGCGGTCGACCTTGTTGACCGCCACCATCATCGTCGGCCCACGTCCGGCGCACGCCTCTGCGCATCGCCGCAGCACCAGGCGATCGCCGGGCCCGATGTCGGCGGATGCCTCGACCATGGCGACGAGCACGTCGACATCGTCGAATGCCGCCATGGCCGAGTCGTTGAGCCGCTCCCCGAGTCGGGTCTTGGGTCGATGAAGGCCCGGGGTGTCGACGAAGACGATCTGTGTCTCCGGTCGGGTGAGGACGCCTCGGACCTGGTGCCGGGTGGTGTTGGGCCGAGGCGAGGTGATCGACACCTTCTCGCCCACCATCTTGTTGATCAGCGTGGACTTGCCGACATTGGGACGACCGACCACCGCCACGAAACCTGAGCGCATCAGTCTGTCTCCTCACGTTGGGCGTGCCTTCGGTCGGCGTCGTCACCGCTGAGGCGCTCGATCAGCACCCGCTCGACTCGTCGACCTTCGCGGGCAAGCACGGTCAGGCGGTAGCCGTCGACCACCGCAGTATCGCCGGGGTCGGGGACGCGACCGATCGCATCGGACACCAAGCCCCCGATTGTGTCCCACGACCCCTTCGGCAGCTCAGCGTCGAGCAGGTCGTCGACCTCATCGATCGGGAGGCGACCTGGCACCTCGAAGGTGTTGGCGTCGATCGCCAAGGTGGATGACTCCTCGGTGTCGAATTCGTCCACGATCTCGCCCACGAGCTCCTCGAGGACGTCCTCGAGCGTGGCGAGCCCCGCCGTGCCGCCGTACTCGTCGACCACGATCACCTGGTGGACGCGCTGCTCCCTGAGATCAGAGAGCAGGGCGGCGACCGGCTTGGTCTCAGGCACGAAGAGGGCAGGACGGACGTGGCTGGCCACTGGCTCGTCGCCTCGGCCCTCTCGCTCGAGGCGGATCAGGTCCTTTGCATAGGCAATGCCGATCACGTCATCGATCGCGTCGAGATAGACAGGCAGCCTTGAGAAGCCCGCCTCCAGCGCCTCGACGAGCGCATCGGAGACCGACGCTGACGTCTCGAGCGCCACCATGTCAGGTCGAGGCACCATCACCTCACGGACGACGGTGTCACCGAACTCGATCACCGAGTGGATGAACGCCCGCTCCTCGGAGTCGATCACGCGCTCTTGGGTGGCTACATCGGCCATCGCCAGG
>CAITOG010000208.1 GCA_903893955.1 uncultured Actinomycetes bacterium | reverse complement strand
GTGGTGGCCATCGCCGGGACGCTGCTCTGCCTCCACCGTCGTGTACTCGCCCTCTGGGGACCGAAGCACGACGTTGGCACGCTTGCGCTTCCCTGCGTTGGGCACGGCCTGGAGCTCCTTGCAGATCAGCATCGTGATCGGGAAGGTGATCAGCGGCACCAAGATCACGAGGATCCGCATCAGCCACAGCACCGCGTTGAGCGAGATGTGGAAGAAGTTCGCCATCACGTCGGTGGACGATGCGATGAAGAGCATGCCCAGGAAAGCGAGCATCGTGGCGCCGGCGGCTGTGCGCTTCGGGCGGTTCCGGGGGAAGTCAAGCAGGTTGTGGATCTCGTTGTCCTTCGTGTACCAGCGCTCGATGCCTGGCCACAGGATGCAGATCCCGAAGACGATGCCCGGCAGCACCGCCGCTGGCAAGAACACCTCGAGCGGGATGGTGTGGCCGAAGGCGGTCAGCTCCCATGCCGGCCAGATTCTGGCTGCGCCGTCGAGCCAGCCCATGTACCAGTCTGGCTGGACCGCGTAGGAGATCTTGGCGGCGTCGTACGGGCCGAAGAGCCAGATCGGGTTGATCTGTGCGAGGCCGCCCAGCAAGGCGGTCACGCCGAAGACCATGAAGAAGAAGCCCGTGGCCTTGGCCGCGAAGACTGGGATCATCGGAGCGCCAACCACGTTCTTCTCGGTCCGGCCCTTGCCAGGGAACTGGGTGTGCTTCTGGTGGACCAGCAAGAAGAGGTGCGCCGTCACGAGGCCAAGGATGATCAGCGGGATCAGCAACACGTGAATCGTGTAAAAACGCGAGATCACATCGGTGCCGGGGAAGTTCCCGCCGAAGAGGAAGAAGGCCAGGTAGGTGCCCACGACCGGCACCGACTCGGTGATCGAGAAGGCGATCCGCAGACCGGTGCCCGAGATCAGGTCGTCTGGCAGCGAGTAGCCGATGAAGCCTTCGAGGATGGCCAGGATTAGCAGGAGCGTACCGATGGTGTAGTTGAGCTCTCGGGGCTTGCGGAATGCACCGGTGAAGAAGACGCGAGCCATGTGGATCACGATGGCGCCGACGAAGATGTCGCAGGCCCAGTGATGCATCTGGCGCATCAAGAGGCCGCAGCGCACCGAGAACGACAGGTCCACCGAAGAGGCGAAGGCCTGAGAGACCCTGGCACCGTCGAGTGGCTTGTAGACACCGTGGTAGATGACCATCTGCTGGCTCGGGACATAGAAGAGCGTCAGGAAGATGCCGGTGATCAGCAGGATCACGAAGGAGTAGAGGGCGATCTCGCCGAGCATGAACGACCAGTGGTCGGGGAAGATCTTGTCCATGAGCGACCGGCCGCCCTTGGCGATGCCCAGACGGTCGTCAAGCTCATTGAGGGCCTTGCCCACCGGCCCGAAGGCGTCCTGCTTGGCCTTCTTGGAGTCGTTCGTCGGGTTCTCGATGGTGGTCATGAGCGCTCCCAGAAGCCAGGGCCGACGGGCTGGTTGTAGCCGGCCTGCGCCCTGAGGTAGCCGCGGCCGTCAACGTACAAGGGGAGCTGCGGCAGCGGACGAGGGGCCGGCCCGAAGGTCGGCTCGGCGCCGTTGGCGACGTTGAACATCGACTGGTGGCACGGGCACACCAGCAGCTGAAGCTCCTGCTCATAGAGTCCAACAGGGCAGCCGAGGTGCGTGCAGAGCTTGGAGTAGGCGACATAGCCGGCCGGCCCCCAGGTCTCGCGTCCTGGGCGGGTC
>CAITOG010000207.1 GCA_903893955.1 uncultured Actinomycetes bacterium | reverse complement strand
CATCCGCCTCGTCGACGCCACCGACCTGGCGGGCCGACGGCTCAGGGGGCCAGGACCACTGCTCGTGGCCCAGTGCCACTCGCCAGCCGTGCTCTCCGACCTCAAGCTGTCGATCGACACCGATCTGATCGATGGTGGTGGGCGCGCCATCGTGCTCCACCACCTCGGTCTCGACGACGAGGTGGTTGAGGAGGTGGCCATCGATGACCTCGATCGGTTCAAGCAGGCAGACCACCTGACCAGCGTCCTCGTGCCCGAGCTGCGCACCGTCGGGGAAGCGGCTGAGGACCTGGTCGACCTCATGGCACGCCTCCGGGCCGAATGCCCATGGGATCAGCGCCAGACCCATGGCTCGCTGGCACGCCATCTGCTCGAAGAGGCCTATGAGTCGCTCGAGGCCCTCGAGACCCTGGATGCCGCAATGACGGACGCTCAGGCTAGCGAGGACGAGCTCACCGCCGCCTACGGCGACGTCGCCGAAGAGCTCGGTGACCTGATCTTCCAGGTCGTGTTCCACGCCCACCTGGCTGCGGAGGAAGGTCGCTTCGACCTCACGCAGGTGCTCGACGGCGTCAGGATCAAGCTGATCGGACGTCACCCGCATGTCTTCGGCGATGCCGTGGCCGACACACCCGACGAGGTCGCGGCCCGCTGGGAGGACATCAAGAAGGCCGAGAAGGGCCGGGCCTCGGTCACAGAGGGCATCCCCGCCGCACTCCCGGCCTTGACCAGGTGGACCAAGCTGCGCCGCAAGGCGGCGGCGATCGGCATCGAGGAACCGTCGAGGGAAGCGACCTTGCGAGATGCTCGAACCTCGCTTGCTGGCATCGAGCTGCTCATCGACGACTCGGTCGACGATGCCGCGGCAACCTCCACGGGTGACGCGGCGGACCTCGTGGCAACCGCACTGGCTGCGGTGACCGACCTGTCGAGGCAGTTGGGCGTGGATTCTGAGATGGCCCTCCGACGTCGGAGCGACTCGCTGCGCGACGAGATCATCGCCACCGAGGAGAGCGACTCGTCGACCGTGCCACGATCCTGACCTGCGGCCCGGGTAGCGTGGAACTCGTCAACGTGTCGGAAAGGAGCGCCGGTGAGCGCCATCGAGATCGTCATCGGACGTCAGGTCCTCGACTCCCGCGGGAATCCCACGGTTGAGGCAGAGGTAGTCCTTGACTCAGGGGCACGGGGACGAGCGATCTCTCCGTCGGGGGCCTCGACCGGCGTGCACGAGGCGACCGAGCTCCGAGACGGTGGTGATGCGTGGATGGGCAAGGGCGTCGAGCAGGCGGTCGACAACGTCAACGGTGAGATCGCAGTCGTCCTCGAGGGCTTCGATGCCCTCGATCAGCGTGCGCTCGATCGGGCGATGATCGAGGCCGACGGCACCCCGAACAAGAGCCGGCTTGGAGCCAACGCGATTCTGGCGGTCTCGCTGGCGGCGGCGAAGGCCGGGGCGGCTGAGCTCGAGATCCCGCTCTATCGACACATCGGCGGCACGAACGCGCACGTGCTTCCAGTGCCGATGATGAACGTGATCAACGGGGGCGTCCATGCGCTCAACTCGATCGACTTCCAGGAGTACATGTTCATGCCGGTGGGCGCGAGCTCGTTCGGCGAGGCGCTCCGCTGGGGGACGGAGTGCTACCACTCGCTCAAGTCGCTGCTGGCGTCGAAGGGTCTCTCGACCGCAGTCGGCGACGAGGGGGGCTTCGCTCCTGACCTGCCGAACAACGAGGAGGCGGTCAAGATCCTCCTGGCGGCGATCGAGGCAGCTGGCCGCACGCCTGGTGACGAAGTTGCGATCGCCCTCGATCCCGCTACCTCAGAGCTCTGGGAGGACGGGAAGTACGTCCTCGAGGGCGAAGGGCGCACCTTGAGCCCTGCCGAGCTCGCCGACTACTGGGTGGCGCTGTGCGATCGGTACCCGATCGTCTCCATCGAGGACGGCATGGCGGAAGAGGACTGGGATGGTTGGGCAGACCTGACCGCCAAGCTCGGGAATCGCGTCCAGCTGGTCGGCGACGACGTGTTCGTCACCAACACCGAGCTCCTCGGCCGTGGCATCGACCTGGGCGTCGCCAACGCCGTTCTGGTCAAGCTCAACCAGATCGGAACCCT
>CAITOG010000206.1 GCA_903893955.1 uncultured Actinomycetes bacterium | reverse complement strand
TGCGGCGCGGCCCCGGACGCGTGCCTCGATCGCCCGGCCCGTGGCCAAGATCGCCACGATGATCGGCGCCATGACCCCGTGGAGCCGGGCAGCGAATGCTCCGCTGCCACCGAGGTGCACGTGACGGCCACCGAGTGCCACCGCCTCGACCGCTGAGACTGCGAGCGCCGCCGTGGTGCCCAAGGCGATGAGCGTGTCCATGTTGGTCGCACCTCGGCGCGCCAAACGGAGGGCATTGCGGAGAAATGGCCAGCCACCGACGGCCTCGACTGCGATCGCTAGCACGAGGACTGCCCAGCTCGGACCAGCGGTCTCTGGAGCGAACAGTGCGATTGCTAGGGCTACCAGCGCGAGTGGCCCCGAGATCGACATCCGGAGCATCCATCGCTCCGGGTCAATCGACGGTGACTCGTGGACATCGGGGGTTACTGGTGACGCGCTGTACCCGACCTCGCTGACCGCCTGGCATAGCCCAAGGTTGTCGATCTGTGATGGATCAAAGGAAACGAAGGCGCGATGCGTGGCCAGGTTCACCGATGCACTGGCGACTGCCGGCAGCTTGTTCAGCGACCGCTGGATCCTCGTCGAGCACGCACTGCAGTGCATGCCGCCGAGCTCAAGCTCGATCGTCTCAACAGGCAGCTCGGAGAGATCCTCCTGCGTTGGTGAAGCCGTGGTCACCACGAGTGGTTTGCCGCCGGGAGGCGCATGGGTCAGCCAGCCGTCGTCGCGGCGTAGCCAGCCTCTTGGATGGCCGCCGTCAACGTCGAGACGTCGACTACCGCCGGGTCGTAACCGATCGTGGCCTTGCCTGCGTCGAGATCGACGCTCGCTGAGCGCACACCATCGTGCTCGGTGAGCGTCTCCTCGACCAGAGCCACGCACGACCCACAGTGCATGCCCTCGATCAGGATCTCGACCGAAGCCGGGGTCACGCCGCTGGAGTCTTGGTTCTGAATGCTCACCCTTGCGATGCTACGCGGCATCCGGGTGGCATGCGACAGCACGCCGACCATCCACATCGCGAGCCACGCGAAGGTCAGCAGAAGTGACGCACTTCTTACGAATGCCTTAGCGCCCCGCTCCTTGCCTCTTAGGCAGCGTCGACAAGATGCCCGCATCCAATCGAGCCCCCGAGGGAGACCATGTCTGTTTTGATCCGAGGTTGGCGGAACGCGTTCCGCAACGTCGTCCGCTCTGTCGGCACCATCGCCGTGCTCGCCCTCGTGGTGGCGCTCGCCATCTCCATGCTGCTCGCTCGCCAGGCCGTCAACTCCAAGATCGACTCGGTCAAGGCGTCGACTGGGACCACCATCCGAGTTACGCCCGCCGGGTTCTTCGGCGGACAGGGAGGTGGCACCGCGCTCAAGTCATCGAAGCTCGACACGTTGGCCTCGATCCCACACGTCACCGCAGTCAGCCAGCAACTCGAGCAGCGGCTTTCCTCGAGCCAGACCAACCTGACGAGTCCGATCCAAGCGGGGAACCTCGGCGGCCAGTTCGGCGGGGCGCCCCTGGGCAGTCGAGCGCTGGCAGCCCGTCGGGCTCGACAGGCTCGACAGCCTCGACAGGCTCGACAGG
>CAITOG010000205.1 GCA_903893955.1 uncultured Actinomycetes bacterium | reverse complement strand
TCACCTCGGGTCCTCCCCGCAGGACCATCCCCGCCAACCACGCCGCCACGATGGTGGCGACCAGGAAGACGAGACCAGTGCCAGTGTTGTGCCGGACCACCGCCAGGGCGCTCGGCGCCCTGGTCACCGCTGCCACGACGCAGCCGGCTGCGAGCAACAGGTTCCCGACGACGTGACGGAGCGAGGGCACCTCGCCCTCGCCACCGAAGCAGCCGCACGACTCCGCGTCAGGTCGACGTCGCAGCAGCTCGACGAATCCGGCGAACGCCACGAGGGAAAGCGCCACAAGGACATCGATGACGATCCCCGCCCAGATGAGTGCGGCGATCCCGAGCAGTGCCTCGACGAGTGCGCCGCCTCTGACCAGCAGCGTCTGTGATGGCAGGCCGGCGACGCCGAGCGCATCAGCCGCAGGGTCTGGCTGGACGACCTTGGACGCGCCAGCTGCGACCAGGAGGACGGCGCTCAGAGCGAGGAGGGCTGCAGCCACGAACCGAAGTCTACGAAGCCCTCACCGACAGCGACCTCGCCCGCCGCGGCCGTGGGCTCCACGCAGCTCACGGGACGAGGACGACCCTCCCGAAGGCCAGCCGATCCTCGATGTAGGCGTGGGCGTCGGCCGCCTCGCTCAGCGAGAAGCGCTTGTCGATGACGACCTCGAGCTCGCCGTCGGCCACCTGCGCCAGGAGCCCGTCGATCATGGCGTGGGCTCGATCGCCGAGGAAGAGCTCTGCACCGAGGAAGTAGCCGATCAAGCTCTGGTTGTTGCCGCGCAGCATGGAGATGTCCACGAGACCTCCCCCGTCTCGGCCAGCATCGCCGAAGGTCAGGCAACGACCCCGATACGCCAGGGCCCGAAGGCTCTTCTGCAGGTTGGCCCCGCCGACCGAGTCGACGATGACGTCGGCACCGCGCCCTTGGGTTAGATCTCGCACCGCCTCTTCGAAGTCGTCCAAGAGGTAGTTGATGCCGTGGTCGAGGCCGAACGGCTCCAAGCGCTCGAGGCGCTCGTCGCTCGACGCGGTGGCGAGCACCGTGGCGCCGGCCCGCTTGGCCAGCTGGATGGCGGCGATGCCGACACCGCTTGCGCCTGCGTGGATCAGCGCGGTCTCACCTGGCTGGAGCCGCCCGAACTCGAAGAGGCAGTCGTGGGCGGTGCCGAAGGCGATGGGCACACACGCCCCCACCTCGATGTCGAGACCGTCGGGGATCTTCCAGCAGAACGACTCGCCGGCGGCCCGCTTCTCCGCGTGGCTCCCGTGGGTCCCGGTGGTCACCACCCGATCACCAGGGGCGATCCGTGTGACCAGCTCGCCCACCTCGGTCACCGTCCCCGCGCACTGGTAGCCGACGATGTGGGGCACAGAGAGGAGCTCGCCGCCGAGCCGGTTGAGAGTGTCACCACCCTCGATGCTGATCGCCTCGACGTCGAGGAGCACCTCGTGCGGACCAGGGACGGGGTCGGGGACCTCCTCATAGCGCAGGACCTCTGGGCCCCCGTTCTCGTCGTACACGGCTGCTCGCATCGGTGCTCCTGTCCCCCGGACCCTCGTGGGCGTAGTCCGACCCTACCGACAGTGCCTTGGGTCCGCACCCGAGGAACCCTCTCGATGCCGGACCGACGGGCATGAGGTCATCAGCGACCAGGCTGGGCCGCCAAGTCGATGACAGCTCGTGCCGACCACGCCTCGGCCACCAGCTCGAGCGAACGCTGGCGGGCGGCCTGGTCGTGGATCCGGATGGTCAGCAGCAGCTCATCGCACCCCGTTGCCGCTTCAAGGGCGGCCAGTCCCTCGACCACTTCGTTGGGCGTCCCGACCAAGTGCGTGACGCACGCTTGGTCGATGAGTGCCATCTCAGAGTCGGCGTACCGGTAGGCGGCAGCCTCCTCGGGGCTTGGCAAGACCGACGGTCGTCCCTGGCGGAGCAAGAGGGTTCCAAGCCGAGATGAGCCCGCGAGCCAGCGGGCCTCCTCTTGGCTGGGTGCGCAGATCGTCGCCACCGCCACCATGACCCTCGGTGCCTCGAGCACCGCTGAGGGTCGGAACGTCGAGCGATAGAGCTCGAGCGCCGCTGCCATCGGCTCAGGGTTGAAGTGGTAGGCGAAGCTGAAGGGAAGCCCCAGCATGCCGGCGACCTGGGCTGAGTAGGTGCTCGAGCCGAGCAGCCAGACCTCGGGAAGTCGACCGAGGGCGGGGACGGCGAGCTGCGCTGCGTCGCCGCTGAAGTAGCCCAGGAGCTCGACCACGTCGTCGATGAAACGCTCAGAGCTGTGCCGTCGAAGCGCCCGGGCGGTGGCGAGATCGCTGCCGGGCGCCCGGCCGATACCGAGATCGATCCGTCCTGGGTGGAGTGCCACCAGCGTGCCGAACTGCTCAGCGACGACCATCGGCGCATGGTTGGGCAACATCACGCCGCCGGCACCGATCCGAATCCTCGAGGTGGCGCTCGCGAGATGCGCCACGAGCACCGGCGGCGACGAGCTCGCCACACCAGGCATCCCGTGGTGCTCTGCCACCCAGACACGGTGCAGCCCTGCGGCCTCTGCTGCCTGGGCCATGGCGGTCGCCTCTGCCAGCGCCTCCTCTGCGGTACCACCGCTCACCACGCTGGCCAGCTCGAGGAGCGAGAGGTCGCTCACGTGAGAGCAGCCAGGTCAAGATCGGCGAGCTCACCGATGGCCTCCAGGGTGATGTCCGCCGGCGGCAGCTCGGCGAGCACCTTTGCATCGGTGGCGTAGTGGCCCTGGCGCACGAACACGGTCGTGACCTGGTCTCCCCAGGTCGCCTTCATCGCCGCCAGGATCCGAGGCTTGTCGTCGACGAGGACATAACGGGTGGCAGGGTAGCGAGCCTCGATCGGCCCGATCTCACCTTCCTTGTGGACGTAGACCATCACTCGTCCACCCACCTGTGCGGCCAGCCCAGAGCGCTCGATCTTGTGCGGCTGGAAGACCCCGTCGCCGTCCGAGAGGATCGCGGTCGTCGCGAACCGCCCGATCTGATCGATTGACTCGAGTGCGCCCTCGAACAACCGCTGGTGGAAGGGATAGGCAAGCAGCCAGGTCGAGAGCGCGCCGACGCCTGGATCTCCCAAGTGCTCGAGACGGAAGCGCTGGAGCGCTCCGAGGTAGTCGGCATAGCCCACCTCGCCGCGCAGCTGCTCGTAGTGCTCGCGATAGCGACCCCGGCCCTCCTCACCGAAGCGGGCCACGATCTCAGCGTCGAGATCAACCTGGAGACCGTCGTTGTCGAGCAGGGTGTTGTCGACGTCGAAGAGGACGACGACCTCGCTCTGGGCGCTCACCGAGACCCCGTCGTGGCCGTGACGACCGCCAGTCTCGACCCACGGCCCGCTGGTAGGTTCCGACCCATGGCAGCGCGGAGCGAGTGGTGAGCCGCCTCTCGCGGGCGGTGGCTGCCCTCGTGGTGGTGCTCTCCCTCGTCGGCCTTGTGGGCCAGGCGGTCAGAGGCAATGGAGTGGTCAACGAGCAGCGCAGCCGCCACACGGTGGCGAACGCCACCATCGACGACCGCTACTACGACTGCCTCAGCACCCAGGCTCACAGCCTCGTCTCCTCATCCACCCCCGTACGCTACCGACCCGGCGCCACCCTCTGGGAGGCCGTGCTCCTCAACAAGTCGGCCGGGAGCTGGATCACCGTCGCGCCGCCTGGGTCGACCCCGAGCGCCCTGCTCGGGATCGCGCACACCGGCGGACCTAGCGCGTGCCTGGGCGACGTCGTGTTCGCACGGTTCCACCAGCCCGACGGCAGCTGGGTGACGCGCACAGGAACCGGCGCCTCGGTCCCCGGCAGCGGTCCACCGCCGGCGCCACCGCTGTGAGCGTCGCCTGGGCTGCCGCCCTCTCGTTCATCGCTCTCGGCGTCATGGGACTCCTCCCCTCGCTGGCGCTGGCCGGGTGGCGCTTCGTGACCGTGCCGTTGGCACCGGTGACGGGCGCGGTGCTCGCCGCCGTCGCTGCTGGCGCCTTCCTCCTGCTCGGCGGCGGCTTCGTCCTGTGGTCGATCGCGCTCAGCGTCCTCGCGGGTGGCGGGGTCATCGCGTTCTGGTGGCGATGGCCATTGAAGAGGCCCCGACTCGATCGTTCTCGTGGCACGACGCCAGAGCGGGTCATCGTCGGTGTGGGTCTCATCGGCACTGTGGTCGCCGCCGCGCTGTCGCTCCGGGCACTGGCCACACCGACAGCCGGCTTCGACACGAGAGCGCTCTGGGCGCTTCGCGATGGCTGGCTGCTCCACTCGCACGCACAGGCCCTGCTCGACTTCAAGCTCCACATGTTCGTGATCGGGCAGTCCGGGTACCCACCGCTCGTCAGCGCCGAGGGCGCTCTCGGTTGGGGGCTGAGTGGCGTGCACAGCATCCGGGTGGCGGTCATCATCGTGGCGCTGGTCAACACCGCCGCGCTGCTGTGCCTCTCGGCCGGGCTGCTGGCAGCGGCTCGATCGGCCGCGAGCGCCTGCGGCGCGCGCTGGCGGCTGGTCGTACTCGGCGCCGGCTCGCTCAGCGCCATCGCCATCGTCCCGATCGCCTTCGGCATCCAGGAGCCGTTCATCACCAATGGCTATGCCGACCCGATGTGGGCGCTCTGCGCGGCTGGCGCGCTCCTCTTCGGCCTCCAGCTCGAGGTGCGACCCGAGTGGCAGGGGGTCGCCGGCCTCCTCGTCGTGGCGGCGGGGATGTCGAAGCAGGAGGGGTTGTTCACCGCCGTCTGCCTGATTGTCCTGATCACCATCAGGCGACTGGCTGCAGCCATCTCTCGGCGAGAGCGGCTGGTCGTCCTCGTCGCTCCGCTCATCGAGCTCGTCGCCCTGGCCTGGTGGTGGCTGGCAATCCACGTGACCGGCTCGCGCGACGTGAGCTCCCCGCTCGCACCGACCTCGACCATGGGACATCGAGCACGCGCCGTCCTCCACGGGTTCAGCCCCTCGCTCCACGTGCTCATCCTCGCCGGGGCCATCGCTGTCCTGGGTGGCCTCGCGCTGCGTCGCCCACGGCGACGAGCGGGACTGGGGAACGACGCATGGGCCTGGCTCGGCCTGGCC
>CAITOG010000204.1 GCA_903893955.1 uncultured Actinomycetes bacterium | reverse complement strand
GTGCCAGGGAGCGGGAGCAGCATCTCGAGATCGGCGAGGACGCTGATAGGCAGGAGCTCGCTGCCGGCGGGGTAGGCCAGCGAGAGCGGATGGTCAGTTGGCACGACAAGGACGAGCTTCTCCTCGAAGAGTGGCGTCACCGCTAGCTCGGGCGCCTGGACCGGGAGCGTCAAGATGGCGAAGTCGAGCTGTCCGAGGAGCAGCTGTGGCTCCAACGTGGTGGTCGTTCCTTCGGTCACACGCAGCACGATCCGTGGATAGCGGTCTCGCAGTGCGGCGAAGGTGCGAGGGATCAGCCAGCGACCCGTGGTGCCGATCATCCCGACGCGCACCGTCCCCGCAACTTCCGCGTGGGCCGACAGGACGTCGGTCACGAGCGACTCGAGCTCAGAGAGGACTCGTCGGGCTCGGGCAGCGACGAGCTCGCCATCGAGGGTCAGCTCGCCTCGCGCGCGATCGACCAAGGTGGCGTCGAGCTCGCTCTCGAGGCGAGCGATGCGGCCTGAGATGTTCGACTGCACGGTGCCGAGTGCGCTTGCCGCCGCGGAGAAGCTTCCGTGGTCGGCGATCCCAACGAGTGCTTCGAGCTGTTTGAGGTCCATGTCACGCCTATCTGATTTTGTGATCCAAACTATCAGGCTAATGCGCTTGCATGATGAGGCACAGACCCGCATACTTGTCTCATACCGCACGACGGACGGAACCCCCCCTCCGAAAGTCTGAAGCGGATCGAAGCAAAGGGATCACCTACCCCCCAGGTGGTCCCTTTGCTGTTTCTGGGGTTCGGTTCGTCGGTGAGCACGACTTCACTAGCCTTGGCTCCGTGGCGACAGCGTTCATCGATCTGGACCGGACACTCCTGCGCAAGGCGAGCGGGCCGGCATTGAACCGAGCCCTGCAGGATGAAGGGGTCATCCCGCAGGGACGCTCTCTTCCGGGTGATTCGCTCCTCTACGCCATCTTCGACCGTTTCGGCGAGAACGCGATCTCTATGGCACTCGCCCGTGCTGCGGCACGAGTGGCCAAGGGATGGGAGGCCGACCAGGTTCGTCGGGCCGGACGTCGAGCAGTGCCCGAGCTCCTCGAGATCCTGGCGCCCTTCGCCCCGCAGCGCCTGGCAGCCTTCCGGGAGGCCGGCCACCGTCTGGTGCTCGCCACCACCACGCCTCGAGACATGGTGGAGGGACTGGCTGAGGCACTCGGGCTCGATGACGTGATCGCCACCCGCTATGAGACCGAAGGTGGTCGCTACACCGGCAAGGTCGATGGCAACTTCGTCTGGGGACTCGGCAAGCTGCGGGCCGTCGAAGAGTGGGCGGCTGCGCACGACGAGGATCTCGACGACTGCATCGCCTGCTCTGACAGCGTCTTCGATCTGCCCTTGCTCAACCGGGTCGGCAGTCCGCACCCGGTCAACCCTGACCCCCGCCTGCGAATCGCAGCTGCCGCTCGCCGGTGGCCGGTCGAGCACTGGGACCGTCCAGACGGCGTCCCGTCGATCCTCGGCCTCGAGCCCTTCCACATCCTGCGCCACCTCGTGGTGCCCGAGATGTTCCCCTATGCACGCTTCGACATCGAGGGCATCGAGAACATCCCGTCGCGAGGCCCCGTGATCGTCGCGTCGAATCACCGCAGCTACTTCGACGTCGCCGCGCTGGCGCTGATCGCTGCTCGCCTTGGTCGTCCGGTCCGAGCGCTCGCCAAGCGAGAGCTCTTCGCGCTCCCGGTGCTCTCTCAAGCCGCTCGAGCAATCGGCGGGATCGCAGTTGATCGTGACCGTCACCCCGAGCGTGCGTTCGCGGAGGCGGTGGCCTCGCTCGAAGCTGGAGAGGTGCTGTTCATCTTGCCGCAGGGCACGATCCCTCGAGGCCGTTCGTTCTTCGACCCGGTCCTCGAGGCGAAGACCGGGACGGCTCGGCTCGCCGCACTGACTGACGCCCCAGTGATTCCTGTTGGGCTCTGGGGCACCGAGGTGGTCTGGCCACGCTCGTCGAAGGTGCCGAACGTGAGCCAGGTGCTCGATCCCCCCACGGTCACGGTGCGCATCGGCCACCCAGTGGCGCTCAGCCGGCACGACGCCCACGACGACACCATCCGGATCATGGCGGCGATCTCTGAGCTCCTGCCTGCCGCCTCACGAGAGGTGCGGGAGCCGACAGACGACGAGCTTCGCTCCACGTTCCCGTCGGGTCGTCTTCCTGACGAGGAGAACTGAGCCGGTGCGGCTTCGCGCCTCGGTGGCCTCTCTCGCGGTGCAGGGAGTGAACCGTGCGTCCAGGCTCACCGGGAAGGGGAGTGGGACGGTGGCAGGGGGTCGCGTGGGGCTCAAGCTCGACCCGAAGCTGCTCGAGGACCTGGCACGCGGCCGCAGCACCGTGCTCGTCAGCGGGACCAACGGCAAGACCACCACCACCGCACTCTTGACCGCGGCGCTGGCCACGGCCGGGCCGATCGCCACCAATGCAACCGGATCGAACATGCCGCCGGGCCATGTGGCGGCGCTGGTAGGGACCAAGGCGAGTGTCGGAGCATGCCTCGAGGTCGACGAGGCCTGGCTGCCAGCCACCGCTGCGGCGACACGGCCCCGAGCGGTGGTCCTGCTTAACCTCTCTCGCGACCAGCTCGATCGCTCGAGCGAGGTTCGAATGCTCGCCGAGCGGTGGCGAGGAGCTGTGGCGAGCGCAGGGGTCGTCATCGCCAACTGCGACGACCCGATGGTGGCCTGGGCTGCATCGACAGCGGAGCGTGTCGTCTGGGTCGCTGGAGGTCTCGAGTGGAAGGACGATGCTGGCGCGTGTCCGTCGTGTCGGGGCGCGATCACCTTCGATGAGTTGGGCTGGCGCTGCGGTTCCTGCGACCTCACGAGGCCGACGCCCACGTGGTGGCTCGATGATCGAGATGCCGTTGGCCCGAGCGGCCCGGTGTCGTTGACGCTCGAGCTTCCGGGACGCTTCAACCGGTCGAACGCGCTGGTGGCACTGGCGGCAGCAGACGCGCTTGGGATCGACCCGGAAGTGGCCGCTCATGCGATGTCGAGCGTGCATGACGTCGCTGGCAGGTTCAACGAGGTCGTCATCGCCTCGACGCCCTGTCGCCTGATGCTGGCGAAGAACCCGGCGGGGTGGTCGGCACTCCTCAACGTGGTGACAGAGGGAACGGCGCCAGTGGTGGTGGCGATCAACTCGAGGACCGCCGACGGAGCAGACCCATCGTGGCTCTTCGACGTCGACTTCTCGAAGCTCCAAGGGAGGCGCGTGGTCGCCACTGGCGATCGGTGGCGAGACCTCTCGGTGCGCTTGCGCTATGCCGGGGTGGTCCACGATGCCGAAGCCGACTCCACGCGTGCTGTCGAGGTCGCAGGGACAGATGGCGACATGGTCGAGATCGTCGGCAACTACACGGCGTTCCGTGATCTCCTCGAGGCCTCAGCGTGAGTCCGCTCCGGATCTGCACGGTCTACCCCGATCTGCTCGGCACCTACGGCGATTCCGGCAACGGCGAGGTGCTGGCTGCCCGAGCTCGCTGGCGTGACCTCGACGTCGAGCTCGTGGCGGCCCGATCCTCTGAGCGCCTGCCGGAGGCTGATCTCTATGCCATCGGTGGCGGCGAAGACGGCCCACAGGTGCTGGCAGCCGAGCGTCTGGCGGCTGATGGTGGGCTCGTCGAGGCAGCGAAGCGGGGAGCGGTGATCCTTGCGGTATGTGCCGGCTTCCAGGTCATCGGCAATCGGTTCCCTGACGCCCAGGGGCAGCTCCACCAAGGGCTCGGACTGCTCGACATCGCGACGGCCAAGGGCACAGGGCCTCGTGCGGTGGGGGAGGTCGCCGTTGCGGTGCCGACTGAGAGCGACGGGGGGCTCGGTCTGCCGATGCTGAGCGGCTTCGAGAACCACGGTGGGGTGACGACGCTCGGGCCGGGCGTGGAACCGCTCGGTCGAGTGGCAGCTGGTGTCGGGAACGGTGCGGGTGACGGTTCAGAGGGAGCGGTCGCCGGCCACGTGCTCGGCACCTACCTCCACGGCCCGGTGCTCGCTCGCAATGCCGCGCTCGCTGACCTGCTGCTGGCGTGGGCCACCGGCATCGAGCTCGAGCCGCTCGACGATGCTGGGTCCGAAGACCTGCGTCGTGAGCGCCTTGGACGCCTGTCGCTCAGCTGAGCTCAGGCCAGGTGTCGCGCTCAGCTCGTGCTGTCACGTCGAGCGCTGGGGGGCGAGCCCAGGAGCGGCGCCAGGGAGCGCCTTCAGGACCTCGGATGAGTGACTGGTCCGGCGAGCGGCGGGCCTGCCAATAGTCGCTTCGCACCTCACGGCCGAGCTCGGCGACCGCCGCCTCGATTCTCGGACCCATGGAACGAGCGTCATCCTCAGGTGCTGCTCGGAGCGGTCGGCCGAAGAGAACGGTGACCGGGTGCCGGCGAAGCCGCGCGGTCTTGGTCGACTCGGATCCAGAGCCACCGGGAGCGTCGCCCTGTGCGACAGGGGACTTCGGCAGGATCCGACCGGTGCCGTCGAGGAAGACGGGAACCACGGGAGCCCCAGAGCGCACCGAGAGGTAGGCGGCACCACCCTTGAAGTCGTGCATCCAGCCATCGGGGCTGCGCCCTCCCTCGGGGTAGATCAAGACGCTCCAGCCATCGTCCAACAGCTCGAGCGCAGTCTCAGCGCTGCGCCGGCTGACCTTGGATCGCTCGATCGGGATCGCACCGAGCAGCAGTGACATGACCGCACCTTTGGCGGTCGAGTCGAAGAAGAAGTCGCTGGCTGCCGCCACCACCATCTTGTGTCGCAGTCTCGCCGGCACGGCAGCCATCATCACGGCGGTGTCAGCGTGCGAGTTGTGGTTGGCGGCGAAGATCACGGGACCCTCGAGGCGATCGAGCGCCTCGGCGCCGACCACCTTGGGTGGTGCCAACCACCGGGTGGCTGGGATGGTGACGAAGTCTGTGACCGCGGCGCGGAACAACCTGGCCGGGTACTTCCTCGTCCAGGCGGTGTCGTAGTCGAGCCCGACGC
>CAITOG010000203.1 GCA_903893955.1 uncultured Actinomycetes bacterium | reverse complement strand
AGGTTGATGGCGATGAAGCCCTCTCGGCGGCTCTTGTCGTACTCCGAGAACGGCGTCTTCTTGACCTGCCCCATCCGTGTGGCGAAGACCAAGGAGGAGTGCTCAGGGAAATCCCGCGTCGAGACGATGGCGGCAATCTTCTCTGTCGGTGCCAGGTTGAGCAGGTTGACGATCGCGGTGCCCTTGGCCTGACGCTCCTTCATCGGGATCTCATGGCCTCGGAGGCGATAGACCTTGCCAGCCGTCGAGAAGAGCAGGAGATGAGCGTGGCTCGAGGAGTGGATGACCTGCGTGACGAGGTCCTCCTCCTTGAGCTTCGCTCCCTGCACCCCTCGCCCACCTCGTGCCTGGGTCCGGAAGGCTACGGCGGCGACCGACTTCACATAACCCGCCTCGGTCATGGTGACGACGATCTCCTCGTCGTCGATGAGGTCTTCGACCCCGAGCTCGCCCGGGTCGTGGGTGATGATGCTGCGGCGCTCGTTGGCGAACTTGTCTCGCACCGCCGTCATCTCCTCGGAGATGACGCCTCGCAGCACCGTCTCGTCACCAAGGATTCGCTCAAGGCCCGCGATCTCCTCGCGCAGCGCTTCCATCTCCGCGTCGAGGTCCGCTCGACCGAGCCTGGTGAGCCGGCCGAGGGTCATGTCCAAGATGTGCTTGGCCTGCTCTTCTGAGAAGTCGAACGGGGTCGAGGTCAGCGCCACCTGTGCTGCCGGTCGATCATCGGATGCTCGGATCGTGGCGATGACCTCGTCGAGCATGTCGAGTGCCTTGATCAGGCCCTCGACGATGTGCGCCCGGCGATTGGCCTTGTCCAGACGGAACTGTGTCCGTCGGGTGAGGACCTCGACCTGGTGCGCCACGTAGTGGGTGAGCACCTGAGCAAGGTTGAGTGTCCTCGGGACGCCGTCGACGAGTGCGAGGGTGTTGACACCGAATGAGGTCTGGAGACTTGTCAGCTTGTAGAGCTTGTTGAGCACCACATTGGCGTTGGCGTCGCGCTTGAGTTTGATCACGAGCCGCGGCTTGCGACCGGCTGAGTCGTTCTGCAGCGCCGAGATCCCATCGAGGTCGCCGTTCTTGACCAGATCGTGGATACGCTCCTCGATGCTCTCGACAGAGACCTGGAACGGGAACTCGGTCACTACGATCCGCGTGTCACCGCGGCTCTCCTCGATCTCGGCGACGGCGCGCATCTTCACCGAGCCGCGGCCGGTGCGGAACGCATCCAGGATGCCCTGGCGTCCGAGGATCTGAGCACCGGTCGGGAAGTCGGGACCCTTGACGAAGGCCATCAGGTCGTCAGGGGTGGCCTCAGGGTGCTCGATCAGGTGCAGCGTGGCGTCGATCACCTCGCCCAGGTTGTGCGGCGGGATGTTGGTGGCCATGCCGACCGCAATACCCTGCGAGCCGTTGACGAGGAGGTTCGGGTAGCGGGCCGGGAGGACGACCGGCTCCTCGTCGGTGTTGTCGTAGTTCGAGGTGAAGTCGACGGTCTCTTCGTCGATCCCCGCCATGAGCTCCAGCGCCAGCGGTGCGAGCCGGCACTCCGTGTAGCGCATGGCTGCGGCACCCTCGTCAGGGCCGGTGCCACCGAAGTTGCCGTGACCATCGATGAGCGGGTGCCGCATCGAGAAGTCCTGCACCATGCGGACGAGGGCGTCGTAGATAGCGCTATCACCGTGTGGGTGGAAGGTGCCCATGACCTCGCCGACGACCTTCGCGCACTTGGTGTGCGGACGATCTGGACGAAGCCCCTGGGCGAACATCGAATAGAGGATCCGACGGTGGACCGGCTTGAGCCCGTCGCGCACGTCGGGGAGCGCCCTCGAGACGATGACTGACATGGAGTACTCGAGGAACGAGCGCTCCATCTCCTCTTGGATCTCGATCGGCTGGATGAAGCCCTCGACCTCTTGGGCCTCGTCGGGCGTATCGCCAGCGTCGTTGTTCTTGCGTGCCATGTGGTCTCCCTCGCCCCTCAGATATCGAGGAAGCGGACGTCTTTTGCGTTCTGCTGGATGAAGAGGCGACGCAGCTCCACGTCTTCACCCATGAGCACGCTGCACACCTCGTCGGCGAGCGCGGCTTGTTCGATCGATATCTGGAGCAGCGACCGCTTGGTCGGGTCCATGGTGGTGTCGCGCAGCTCGTCGTAATCCATCTCTCCCAGGCCCTTGAGGCGCTGAAAGTCATTCTTGTGGTCCGGGTGCTCCGCCAAGAAGGCGTCCTTGGCTGCCTCATCCTTGAGGTAGAGCTTCTCCTTGCCAACCAGCGTCGAGAAGAGCGGCGGCTGGGCGACGTAGACGTGGCCCGCTTCGACCAGTGGCTTCATCTGACGGAAGAAGAAGGTCAAGAGGAGGGTCCGGATATGGCTGCCGTCGACGTCGGCGTCGGCCAGCAGGATGATCTTGTGGTACCTGATCTTGGCCAGGTCGAAATCCTCGGCCAGACCGGCGCCGATAGCGGCGATCAGTGCCTGGACTTCGGCGTTCTTGAGCATCTTGTCGATACGAGCTCGCTCGACATTCAAGATCTTTCCTCTGATCGGCAGGATCGCCTGGGTCTTGGGGTTCCTCGCGTCTTTGGCCGAGCCACCCGCCGAGTTCCCTTCCACGATGAAGATCTCGCTCTCGCGCGGATCACGACCAGAGCAGTCAACGAGCTTGCCCGGGAGGCCGGCGCCGTCGAGGGCAGACTTGCGTCGGGTCAGGTCACGCGCTGAGCGGGCCGCGATGCGGGCACGGGCTGCCACGGTCGCCTTCTGGACGATCTGGTTGGCCTCACGAGGGTTCTCCTCGAGCCACTCGGCCAGCTTGGCGTTGGTCGCCTTCTCCACCATCGAGCGCACCGGCACGTTGCCGAGCTTGGCCTTTGTCTGACCTTCGAACTGGGGCTCGCCGAGCCGCACCGAGATGATGGCGGTCAGGCCTTCACGGATGTCCTCGCCGGTCAGGTTGTCTTCCTTCTCCTTCAAGGTCCCCTTGGCGCGCGCGTGCTTGTTGATGGCGTTCGTCAGAGCCTTTCGGAAGCCGTCCTCGTGCATCCCGCCCTCGCCGGTCGAGATCCCGTTGGCGAAGGAGTAGATCGACTCGTTGTAGGAGGTGTTCCACTGGAGGGCCACCTCCACCTCCATGTCCTCCTCGATCGACTCGTAGTACGCGACCTTCTTGAAGAGCGACTCCTTCGACGCGTTCAGGTGCTTGACGTAATCGACGATGCCACCGTTGTACTTGAACGTCTGACTCTGCTTGCGGTCGGGCCGGAGATCACTGAAGCGGATCTCGAGGCCCTTGTTCAAGAACGCCATGATCTGGAGCCGCTCGAGCACCGTCTGTGCCCTGAAGTCGGTCTCCTCGAAGATCGAGGCGTCTGGATAGAAAGTCACGGTGGTACCGGTGCGGCCCCTGGGGGCGTCACCGGTCACCTCGAGCTTGCCCTTGACATTGCCACCGTCGATGAAGTCGAGCTGGTGGTGCTTGTTGTCTCGGTCGATCTCGAGGGTCAGCTTGGTGGAGAGCGCGTTGACGACCGAGACGCCGACGCCATGGAGCCCACCAGAGACCTTGTAACCGCCGCCGCCGAACTTTCCGCCAGCGTGGAGCACGGTCAGGACGACCTCCGCCGCTGACTTGTCCTTGTACTGCGGGTGGGCGTCAACAGGGATGCCTCGGCCATCGTCCGTGACGCGGCATCCGCCATCAGCGAGCAGTTCGACGTCGATGCGCGAACAGTGCCCAGCCATCGCCTCGTCGACAGCGTTGTCGACGACCTCCCAGATGAGGTGGTGGAGTCCGGCGGGACCGGTGGAGCCGATGTACATCCCTGGCCGCTTGCGCACCGGCTCGAGGCCTTCGAGGACCGTGATATTGCTCGCGTTGTAGGAGCCAGACTCCTGCTTCTCCGCCTTTGCCACCAAGTTCCTCCTGGTCCGCCGCAGCCCGCGCGAGGTGACACGCGACGCTCTCGGATACCCCTAGATCCTACCCCACCCCTGTGTCACCGACCGGCTCTTCAGCCCCTCGAAATAGAGACCTGGAGCGTGGTGATCGCCACCCCGCAGGCGCTCGAGATCTTGGT
>CAITOG010000202.1 GCA_903893955.1 uncultured Actinomycetes bacterium | reverse complement strand
TGGCCGGTCCGAAGCTTCCGGGCGACCTCCTCGGCGTGTGCGGCATCGCCCGCCCAGACGCCGCCAGCAAGGCCGTAGATCGAGTCGTTCGCCACCTCGATGGCCTCCTCCTCGGAGTCCACCGGGATGATGGCGAGGACTGGACCGAACACCTCTTCTCGAGCGACCGTCATGTCGCGCGTGACCTCAGAGAGGATGGTGGGCTGGACGAAGAAGCCCTTCTCAAGACCCTCAGGGGCGTCTGGGCCGCCGGCGATCAGCTTGGCGCCTTCGTCGATGGCTCCCTGGATGAAGCTGCGAACCCTGTCTCGCTGGACAGCCGAGACCAAGGGGCCGACCATCGGTCCGTCGGTGGTCGGGTCGCCCGGTGCGAAGCCACCGACGCTGGCGGCTGCCACAGCCTCGACCTCCTCGAGCTTCGAGCGAGGCACGATCATCCTCGTCAGCGCAGAGCAGGTCTGGCCGGAGTTGAGGAAGCAGGCGAAGAGCCCGGTCGCGACGGCGGTCGGAATGTCGGCGTCCTCCAAGATGATGTTGGCCGACTTGCCGCCGAGCTCGAGGTTGACTCGCTTGACGGTCTCGGCGCCGACCTGCATGACTCGCTTGCCAGCTCTGGTCGAGCCCGTGAAGCTCACCGCGTCGACGAGCGGGTGCGCGGCGATCGCCTCGCCGACCACTGGGCCGACACCGGTCACGAGGTTGAACACGCCGGCGGGGAGGCCGACTTCATCGATCACCTCGGCCAAGACGAAGGCGTTGAGCGGGGCGACCTCGCTGGGCTTGAGGACGACCGTGCAGCCGGTGGCCAGGGCCGGGGCGACCTTGAGGGCGATCTGGAAGAGCGGGTAGTTCCACGGGGTGATGGCCCCGACGACGCCGATCGGCTCACGCACGACGAGCGAATTGCCGATCTCCTCTTCCCACGTGAAGGCCTCCATGTGGCCGGCGAGGTCGGTGAACGCCTGGATCGGCAGACCAGCCTGGATCGGGGTGGCGAGGCCCTTGGGCATGCCGACCTCGTGGCTAATGAGCTCACCGATCTCTTGCATTCGAGCTGCGAGCGCCTCGCCGATCCGGGTCATGAACTTCGCCCGCTCCTCGCGGCAGGTGGCAGACCAGGCGGGGAAGGCGGCAGCAGCAGCCTGGACAGCAGCGTCGACGTCCTCTGCCGTGCCGTCAGGGATGGTGGCCAGAACCTCTTCGGTCGTCGAGTCGATGACCTCGAGGGTCCCGGTCCCAGTCGAGGGGACCCAGGCCCCGTTGATGTAGATCTTGTCTCGGACGTCCATGGGTCCTCCCCAGCTCTGCGGCTGCCCCCTCGGCACGCCGTGAATGAGAACCTATCGCCTCGGCTCCCCGACAGTCTCGCCGTCGCCTCGCTACCATCCGTCCATGGAGACCCGTCGGCTCGGCCGGACCGAGCACCTCTCGTCGGTGGCCATCCTCGGAGGAGCGGCCTTCTGGGACTCTGACGAGGCGACCACCTCATCGCTGGTCGCCGACGCGATGGCAGCCGGGGTCAACCACATCGACGTTGCCCCCCAATACGGCCGAGCGGAGGTGCTCCTCGGACCCGCCATCGAGGCGAACCGGACTGCCCTGTTCGTCGCGGGCAAGACCCTGCGACATCATGCGGACGGTGTGCGGGCCCAGCTCGACGAGACCCTGGCCAAGCTTCGGGTCGACCAGCTCGATCTCTACCAGCTCCATGCCGTGACCGATCTCGAGGAGCTCGACCGCCGCCGTGACGCCGCCGAGGTGCTGCTCGAGGCACGCGACCAAGGGCTGTGCCGGTTCATCGGAATAACCGGGCACAACGTGACGACGCCGAGAGCCCAGCTCGAGGCGCTCCGGCGCTATGACCTCGACACCGTCATGGTGCCGATCTATCCGACGTTGCTCGCCGACCTCGAGTATCGCCATGACCTCGAGGCGCTGCTCGAAGTGACAGCAGAGCGAGACGTGGGCGTCATGGCGATCAAAGCTGGCGCCAGGCGTCCTTGGGGCGGCACGGCGAGGACGGCATCGACCTGGTACGAGCCGCACCACGAGCGCACCGACCTGGCCCAGGGAATCCGCTTCGCGCTCTCGACGCCCGGCGTAACTGGCTTCTGCACGCCAGGTGACGTCGCCATCGCTCGGGTGGCGATCGAGATCGCTGCCGGGGACATGGCCATGGACGAAGCGCAACGAGCGGCGCTCGTGGCTGCGTCGGCTCGAGAGCCGGTGATCTTCCCCATCCCCTCGTGAGGGAGCCTCTGGCGCACTTGCCGCTGTTCGTCTACGGGACGTTGCTGTTCGACGAGGTGCTCGAACCACTGCTCGGTCGCTTGCCAGCCTCGCGTCCAGCCCAGCTCGAGGACCATCAGGCTCGTCGCCTGCCTGGTGTGCCGTGGCCGGGACTGATCGAGCACCCCGGTGGGATCGTGGCGGGTCGGCTCCTCGTGGATCTCGAGGACGACGAAGTGATGCTGCTCGACGAGTACGAGGACGACTACTACGAGCTGGTTGCGGTCGTCGTCTCGGTCGGCCAGACGAGGTGCGAGGCCGCGACCTACCGGGTCGAGCCGTCGCTCGTCGAGGCCGCTCAGTGGACGCCAGGGTGGTTCACCGAGGAGCACCTTGACGCCTTCGTGGCTGACCTGCTCAGCTGACGACGTTCTCAGGCAGCTCGCCGTCGAGGATTGCCAGGAGTCCCTTCGATGCGAGGTCGCACATCGCCAGCCTCGTCGCGGTGGTCGCACTGCCAACGTGGGGGAGCAGCACCGTGCCCGGCGCGGCCAAGAGCGCGGTACTGACCTCAGGCTCGCGCTCGAAGACATCGAGGCCGGCGGCGGCGATGGTGCCGCTCGTGAGGGCGTCGATGAGGGCAGCTTCTTCGACAACGGGCCCGCGCGCAGTGTTGACGAGCACGGCCGATGGTCGCATCACGGCCAAGACGCTTCGGTCGATGAGAGCTCGCGTCTCGACGGTCAGCGGCACGTGGACGCTGAGAACGTCGACCTCGGCGGCGAGCTCGTGGAGCGAGCCGTGCCAGCCCTCGAGCCCAGTGTCGTGGCGGGTGTGGTGGAGCACGGTGGCGTCGAAGCCCCGCAGTCGACGCTCCACCGCCTGTCCGATGCGACCTCGACCGACGAGGCCCACGGTCGCGCCGCTGAGGTCATCGCCGAGATGGTCCCCGAGCGACCATCCGGTCCATCGGCCCGCCCTCAAGTCAGCCTCCGCCTCGCTCGAGCGACGACGAGCCGCCAGCATGAGCAAGATGGCCAGGTCGGCGGTCGAGGCATCGAGGACCCCGGGCGTGTTCACGACTGCGACGTTGTGCGCTCGAGCGGCGGCGAGGTCGATGTTGTCGATGCCCACCGCCACGTTGGCCACCACGCTGAGGCGAGGCAACGAGAGGATTTGTTGATCGATCCGGTCGCTCAGCAGGCAGAGGATCCCGTCGACATCGCTGGCTGCTCGTGCGAGCGCCGCCGTCGGCAAGGGTCCTGGTTGCTCGAGGGCGACGATCTCATGGTCGCTCGAGCCCAAGCGCGCCAGCCCCCCGTCGATAAGGCGCTGCGTGACAAGGATCCGAGCCATCGTGGGGACCCTACGCCTTGCGCAGGTCGCTACGCTGCTGCGTCGTGACGCTCGACGGCCCCAGCTCCATCGATGAGGGTCTCGACGTCGTCGATCTCGGGAGCGACCGATTCGCCGGTCGGTACCCGCGCTGGTTCGACGGCGACCGGGTCTTCGGTGGCCTCGTCCTTGCGCAGGCAACTTCGGCGGTGTGTCGAACGGTGAGTCCGCAGGTCCCGCTGCACTCGATCCACTGCCACTTCCTCCGGCCTGCGACACCCGGCGACGAGAGCGAGATCGTCGTCGATCGACTTCGAGACGGCCGCACCTTCGTCACGAGACGGGCCACCGTGCGCGTGCGAGGAAAGCAGACCTTCGAGATGATGGCGTCATTCCATGTGCCCGAAGACGGCGAGGAGTACCAGCTCGCCGTCGCCGAGGTGCCGTCTCCCAACGAGCTGCTCTCCTCGATCGAGCACGAGCAGCCCTTCGAGGTCCTCGAGCTCGGGCCGAGTGAGCAGCGCGCAGACGGCACCTTCGAGTCGACGAGGAGGGCATGGGTGCGGTGCTCGGTCGACCTCGGCGATGAGCCACGGCGACACCTCGCCGCAGCCGCCTATGCGAGCGACATGACGAGGGCGGCCTTTCGCCCGACATCTCTCGGATCCTGGGGCTCACACGTCGACGCGAGCCTTGACCACGCCGTCTGGTTCCACTCGGTGCCGACCATGACCGAGTGGCACCTGTTCGACCTCCACACCGTGGTCACCGGCGGAGGGCGTTCCTTCATGCGCGGCCACCTCTCCGACGAGCATGGCCGGCTGGTGTTCTCGATGGCACAGGAGATCCTGATCCGGGAGCTCGACGTCCCTTCGCCGGTCTCGTTCGACGACCCTGATCGGCGCCCAGAGAGCCCCTGATCGACGGTCTGGTGCTGGTACCGTCCTGTTGAGCGACCTTGTCGCTCGCACCAGGAGGGGAGGAGCGCTGCCCATCGCACGTCGAGGAGTTCTGGGGGCAGTCGCACTCTGCGCTGCAGTGACCCTGGTGGCAGGCTGCGCCAACGCCCCCGACAGCGCCACCGTGACGGCGGGCGCCGCGCCCGGGGTCACCTCGACCCAGGTCGATGTCGGTGCCCTGGCCACGCTCTCTGGGCCGATCTCGGCTGACTTCGCGCCGATCGTCGCCGGGGTTCGTGCGTACTTCGACTGGGTCAACGACCAGGGTGGCGTCAATGGCCGCCAGGTGGTGCTCACGCACGCCGCTGACGACCAGGGAAGTCCATCAGAGAACGCCATCGAGGCTCGGGCCCTCGTTGAGCAGGATCATGTCTTCGCCGTTGTCGGTGTGGCGACCGCCTTCTTCACAGGTGCCTCGTTCCTCGCCCGGACTGGGACCCCGACATTCGGCTACGCCACCCAGAACGAGTGGGCAGGCCCGCCCAACCTGTTCGCGGCGTATGGCTCGGTGGTCGATTTCTCCACGCTCGGTCCCTCGATCGCGTACGTCGCCCACCGCTCTGGAGCGCACTCGGTGGCGCTCATGGCCTATGGGGTCGCCCAGTCGGCGGGGGTCTGCGCCGCGGCGCAGCCGACGCTCGAGCGATTGGGCATCCACGTCGGCTACGAGGACCTCTCGGTTCCCTACGGCGGCGAGGTCAGCTCCGACGTCGTGCGGATGAAGCAGTCGCACGTTGATTTCGTGGTGTCGTGCATGGACGTGACCGGCAACATCCAGCTGTCGCGCACCATGCAGCAGAACGGGATGGCAGCGAGCCAACTGTGGCTCGACGGCTACAACCAGTCGACGCTGGCTGCGAACGCGCAATTGATGCGCCGGACCTACTTCTTGATCCAGCACGTTCCGTTCGAGGCAGCGACTTCATTCCCTGGCGTGTTCGGCGGGCTCGAGCAGTACCTGGCGGTGATGCATCGCTACGCCCCAGGCGACGAGCGCAGCGAGGTTGCCATGGAGGGCTGGCTCTCGGCGGCGCTCTTCGTCCAGGGTCTGCGGGCCGCTGGTCCCCATCCCACCCAGCAGAGCGTCGTGGCGGCGATCAACAAGATCAGGTCGTTCACCGGCAACGGCATCACGACGCCGATCGACTGGTCGATCTCCCATCGCACGGTGACGCCGCCATCGTGCGAGGCATCGGTGGTGACCTCGACGGGACCATCTGGGCGCCCCGTCTTCAAGCTGGTGTTCAACAAGGGGTCCCAGATCTGGGTCTGCTTCCCTAACAGCGGGCCGATCGACCTCGATCGACCTGTTCCGCCGCCACCGGGCTCACCCGGCACGTGAGGTTCCTGAGATGAGCCAGGCGCTCAGCTACGCGCTGCCCGGCATCCCCTATGGCTGCACGTTCGCGCTCGTGGCGATCGGGCTCGTGCTCAGCTACCAATCGACCGGGGTCTTCAACTTCGCCTTCGGTGCCCAGGCCTATGTGGCAGCAGTGGCGTATGCGCAGCTGGCATCCCACGGCGTGCCCCGAGCACTGTCTGGCGTCCTTGCGATCCTGGTGCTCTCGCCGCTGCTCGGCGTGCTCATCGATCGACTCATCTTCTCGAGGATCCCGACCGGCAACGTGGCGGCGAAGACCATCGCCGCCCTCGGGCTCATGGTGGGTCTGCCAGCCCTCGTCACCATCCTGGTGGGTCCGGGTGACATCTCGTCGCCGCCGAGCCTGCTCTTCGACGTCAACACGGTGATCTTCCACGTTGCCGGCACGCCCGTCGACGGCGTCCAGCTGTCCACCGTCGTGGTGACCATCCTCGTCCTGATCGCCCTCACGACCACGCTGCGTCACTCGGTGTTCGGTCTCGAGATGCGGGCGGCAGTCGAGAGCCCACGCCTGCTTCGACTCCATGGCGTGTCGAGCCGTCGCGTCACCACCTTGGCCTGGGCGACGTCATCGACGCTGGCAGGACTCGCCGGCGTGCTGCTGGCTCCTCGCTATGCCACCGTGAGCATCGACAACTACACCGTGCTCCTCGTCGCCGCCATCGCCGGCGCAGCCATCGCGGGGCTCGAATCGCCGGTGATCGCAGCCGTGGCGTCGGTGGGGATCGGCGTGGCCATGGGGTTGACCACGGGGTACGCCCCGGCAGGCAGCGTCTGGTCGACCGGGCTGCTCTCGGCGATCCCCTTCGTGCTGCTGCTCGGGCTGCTTGCGTTCCATCCGAAGCTGCGTCGCCTCGGGTCGAGCGAGGATCCCCTGGCATCGGTCGACCCGCCACCGACGCCGATCCTCCCGCCCGAGCGCTCCGTCATGCTCACGAGCTCGCTCCGGTATATCGGCCCTGCAGTCCTGGTGCTCATGGTGATCTCCATGCTCACGTGGGTATCGAGCACCTGGGTCTTCGTCATCACCGGTGGTCTCGGGCTGTCGCTCGTGTTCATGTCCATCACCCTGACCACCGGTGCCGCGGGCCAGGTGTCGCTCTGCCAGGCCACCTTCGCCGGCGTCGGCGCCTTCACCGCTGGACAGCTCGCCACTCACCAAGGGGTGCCAGTCATGACCGGCGCCATCGCTGGCGGCATCGCGGCGGCAGGCGCCGGTCTGGTCGCAGCGCTGCCCGCCCTCCGTCTCCGAGGGCTCGCGCTGTCGCTGTCTACGTTGACCATCGCGCTCCTAGCCGACGCCATCGCCTTCCCGACGGCGTGGATCGGGGGCCCGCCGACAGGCCTCACCGTCCCAAGGCCGATGCTCGGCTCGATCAGCTTCGCCACCGAATCGACGCGTGCCTACTTCCTCCTAGTCGTCATGGTCGTGGCGGTCACGGGGTTCTTCGTCCGACGGCTGCTCCGTGGCACCACCGGTCGTGGCCTGGCTGCGTCTCGCCAGAGCCCGCTGGCCGCAGCTGGTATCGGCTTCAGCCCGTCGCTCACGAGGATGGTCGTCTTCGCGCTCTCAGCCGCGATAGCTGGGGTCGGGGGCGCGATGTACGGTTCGCTCCTCCAGGTGGTGAGTCCCGGCGATTTCACCTATGTCGACAGCCTCCTCTTCGTCGTCATCGTCGTCACGGTGGGCGCGCGCACCGTGGCGGGTGCGATCGAGGCAGGCGTGGCGTTTGCGGTGCTGACCCAGCTGCTCAGCTTCCTGCCGAACCGTGCGTCACCCTCGAGCATCGTGGCGCTGCTCTTCGCTATCGGCTCCTTCACCTATGCCTCGCACCCCGAGGGAGTCGTCGAGCGAATCCGCCGAAGTGCCTCCTCGGCGGTCGACCGGGTGCTCACGGCAACAGGCGTGTCGGCGTCTCACCACTCGATCGAGGAGGCGGTTCGATGAGCAGGTTGCGCTGTGTCGGGCTCACCAAGCGATTCGGCGGGCTGACCGCAGTCGACGACGTGAGCCTCGAGGTCGAGGCTGGCGAGCTTGTCGGCTTGATCGGTCCGAATGGAGCGGGGAAGACCACCGTCTTCGGGCTCCTCGCTGGAGAGACCGCCGCCACGGGGGGTTCGGTGCTTCTTGACGAACGGTCGATCGATGACCTGCCTGCGCACCGTCGAGCTCGCCGAGGCATCGCCCG
>CAITOG010000201.1 GCA_903893955.1 uncultured Actinomycetes bacterium | reverse complement strand
GAGAGGAAGCAGCCTTCGGCGTCGTCGTTGCTGCCTGGTTCGACCTCTCCCTTGTGGTCGAGGCGGCGGCGTGCTCGGCGTCAGGTCGTCGAAGGGAAGGGTCGATGACATCGTCACGATGCTAAGCCGAGTGCGGCCGAGGCGGGTGGAACGGTTCCGACTGCTACCTTGCCCACATGCGGCGACATCTCGGACTCGTGCTAGCCGCCGGCATCGCCCTCGCTGCGTGCTCGAGCTCAGGCACGCACAAGAGCACGAGCACCTCGACAGACGCCACGAGCACACAAGAGCAGTCGCACCCGACCCCGCCGGGCAAGTACCCCGACAAGAGCGCACAGATGATCTGCTCGAAGAGGCTCGAGATCGCCACCGCCAAGGCGCTTGGGATCTCGGCGACGATCACCACGCCTCGCTGGCACGACGCCCTCTACTCCTGCACCTTCGTCTACCCGACCGGCTCGATCCATCTGTCGCTCAAGGAGCTGGGGTCCAAAGCTCAGACGATTGCCTACTTCAACAAGCAGAAGGCGGTGCTCGGCAACGCTGGCAACGTCGAGGCGTTGGGGGAGGGCGCGTTCCAGCCGCCTGATGGCAGCATGGTGGTCCGAAAGGCCTGGGGGGTGCTCACTGTCGGCGTTGCCGACCTCCCGGCACAGTTCGGCGTGCCACCCACGGCACGCTCAGACGTGAGCTACACCGTCGCCGATCTGATCGTTGCGTGCTGGGAAGGCAACTAAGGCTTGCCCTCGAAGTGATCAGGGAAGCTTCGGGACCGTCATCACTAAGCCGAGGCACATCTCGTCGGAGCTGCCGTCGCCCCAGGTGACGAAACGGGCCGGCAGCTTGCGCAGCTGGGGGAGCTCGGATCGGAGCTTGGGGTCATAGGTGCACTTGACCTGGATCTTGTCGCCAGCGGACACCTTGACCGGCGGCGAGACGTTGTAACTCCGCTGGTAGTCGAAGTTGTAGTTCTTCACGTCGACGAGGACCTTCGCTTGTGGCGTGCCCGGATTCAACGTGATCTTGAGCGCCCTTCCCGTCAGGTGCATGTGAGCGCCGACCCTGACGACGTAGCCGCCCGAGCGAGAACCCCAATCGCAGCTCGTCGTGTTGCCTGCTGGTGGGTTCGCCGGGTTGCGCCCGCAGATCGCCTCGATAGCGTTCACGAAACCGACCGCCTCGGTTCCGAAGCGGCTGGAGAGATCACTCAGCGCTGCAGTCCTGTCACAAAGCGGACCGGAGACGCCCGTTGCACACGGCACGTCGGGCGGGGCGGGGTAGAGGTTCAAGGTGACCGGCTGGAGGTTCGTGCTTGAAGGCACCGTCCAGAGCCTGAGGCTGTTGCGCACGGGCTTGTCGCCCTGGAGCAGGTTGTAGTGGACCTGCATCACCACCAGACTGCCGGCCGGCAGTGGTGTTCCGGTCCCAGCGACTTGGACGTCCTTGCCATGGCCAGGAGCCCAGGCAGACAGCCACGGCGTGTTGGTGATCTGCGCAAGGCCGGTGCCCGGGATCGGCGACTCGCCGAAACAGGTCCATCCATGGCCGCCCTTGTTTGCCGCCTCTGCGGCTGCGGCGAGGGACGGCGGGACCAGGAACAAGATTGCGTGATGGTCTTCCTTACTCCCCGGGAAGAACTGGCTGGCCGTGATGAACGAGCTCTTGGTGACATGCGGATTGACGAGCGTGCAGTGGTAATCGTCGGTTCCGCCATTGATCGCCTTGGGCGTGTAGGCCTGCGGCTGGACGAGATTGATGGTCGTCACCTTGGGCGACGCTCCACCAGCCTCCGTGCCGAGGGCGGCGAGAGAGGGGAGCAGGATGGTGAGCGCCAAGGCGCCGAGGATCAAGCGGGTACGCATGGTTGGCAGCGTACTCTCACGCGCCCTCGGGATGCCGCCACGTCGTCTGGGGCGACATGGCACCATTAGGGATCGACGAGGAGGTTGCATGCGAATCGAACTGACTTGGGAAGGGCCCGTCGGCCTAATCACCTGGGATGACGGAGAGAACCGGCTCAACCCGGCGTCGATGGCCAGGCTCCACGAGCTGCTCGACGAGGTCGAGGCTCATGATGGTCCGACGGCACTGGTCCTCACGGGCACCGGCAAGTTCTTCTCGAACGGCCTCGACCTTGATCGGTTCGCTGATCACCCCGATGAGCTCGGACCCACCTACAACGAGCTCGTCAAGTTCATGGGACGAATCCTCGTGCTGCCCTTCCAGACGGTCTGCGCCATCAACGGCCATGCATTCGCAGGCGGGGCGATGATCTCGTCGGTCTTCGACTGGCGGATCATGCGGGCCGACCGAGGCTTCTGGTGCATGAACGAGGTCGACGTGGGCATCCCGGTGTCGCGCGAGCTCTACGCAGCGGCCGCCACGCACATCCCACACGCTGCGCTCTGCGATGTCCTCGTGACCGCACGACGGTTCACTGGGCCCGAAGCACTCGACGCAGGTGTCGTCGACCAGCTCGAGCTCGAGGATGACGTGGTCCCAGCCGCTGTCGCCCGAGCGACCACCCTGGCTGCGAAGGATCGGAAGATCATCGGCATCCACAAGCGCTTGCTGTTCGGAGAGGCATCGAACCTGTGCGCTGCGGTGGACGCCTGAGTCTGACCGAAGCCGAGCGACAACAGATTTCGACCGAGTTCTCAGAATGCTTTCAACTGGCTCTTAGGTTCGGTTCCTAGGTTCTCCTCCAGAAGAACTCACCTTCCAAAGGAGGAAGACAATGCAGTCACTCGCCATCGCCCTCGCCGCCATCTTCGGGATCAGCGCAGCGCTCATCCCGGTCCTCATCGGGTACACGATGCAGCACCACGCGCACCGCGGCGCCACCCTCCAGACGTTCACGACCAAGCCTGCCGAGGCAGGCCACGAGGACGCCAGGACGCTTCAGGCGGCCTGACCCCCCCACCGGTCCCCCCGGCGACGAGGGCCCCATCCCATCACCTCCCCACACGAGCGCCAAAGGCTCAAGCGGCACGCGATGGGATGGGGCCTCGTTCGCGCTCGGATTCTCTCCGCACCCCGGGTCCGCCTTCGGGCTCGATTCCCATGAAGTTCTGTCGCTGATCTCATGGGCCTCTTATCTGGGTTCCCTACCGTGACGGCACGGCCACATCACGCCTTAGGAGGCAAGAAATGGAATCGCTCAGCATCGCCATCGCCGCAATCGTCGGCATCTCGATCGCACTCTTCCCCGTCTTGATTGGGCTGTCCGTGGAGCGTCACGATCGACACTTGGTCACGAAGCGAGCTCCGCTTGAGAGGGCTGTTGCCGAAGGACCTCGGGTCGAGAGGCACGACGTCCACCGGGTCTAGGGAGACATTCTTCGACCTCGAACGATCCCGGAGGCCGAGCGGAGCTCAGATCGAGAAGTCTT
>CAITOG010000200.1 GCA_903893955.1 uncultured Actinomycetes bacterium | reverse complement strand
GCTGCTGCGGCGTCGACCTGACGCAGAGTCGTGCGGCTGCTTCGGCGGCGAGGGCGAGGTGCCCTCGCTCCGCCACGTCGTCGGGAACCTGTTGCTCGCAGCCGGCTGCGTCGTGGCAGCGGTGACGAGGGCGCCGAGCGCCCTGACGGTGCTCCGGCACAGCACCGGCACCGGTCTCGTCTTTGTGAGCGCCACCATCGTGGCGGCGTGGTTGGCGGGGATGGTCCTGCGGGGAGGACCCGAGGTGAGGAGACCATGAGCGAGGCGGTCAGCGCCCTCGTGATCGCCACCGTGCTGCTCATCGTCGTCGTGGTGGACCTCCTTCGCCGTCACGGCGTCATCCTGCGGACGATGCACGAGCTCGATGGCGGTGAGGCGGCGTCCGATGACGAGCCGTCCTCTAGGCAGGTGCGCTGAGCGAGCCGCCCTGGAACGAGGCGGTGGCAGTCGCGCCGCTGATCCTCTGGGTGCCGAGTGGGAGGCCGAGCGATCCGGCTGGCCCGCCGGCGTTCTCGTACGCGTCGAGCAGCTGTCCCCAGAGCGCTGCTCCTCGACCTACCGATGAGGTGAACACCGTGCCGTGCTCGAACTGCTGCGAGGAATAGCTGATGGCAGCGGCGCTGCCCTGCGACCGGTCGGCCACGGGATAGCCGAGCACGCCGGTCTCTCGACCGAGGAGCTGCCACGACCGGGCGATGGCGCCGCTGATCGCCCAGAGGCCCAGGACCCGATGGTCGACCAAGAACCCGAGGTTCTTTCGAGCAGACCCCTCCACGGTCGAGAAGCTCTGGATGGTGGCTGCTGCGTCGAGGCTCGGCCCGGCGTCGCTCGTGGGGTAGCCCAAGGGTCCTGTCGCGCCGCCATGGGTCTGCCACGCGGACAAGAGCGAGCCGGTGAGCGTCCACGCACCTGTTACCGACGTGGCGCAGATGGCCGACTCGATCGTCGCGCCCCCGTGGGGCGTCGAGGCGAAGGTGGCGAGCCGGCCGATGCCGCCTGGGATGCGGTGCACATCGCTCGTCGGGTAACCGATCGGCCCCACCTCCCTGCCGGCTGCTCGCCAGTGTTCGTAGATCGCCCCGTAGATCCCGTGCGTGCCCGTGGCTGGGGAGGAGATGACGACGCCCCGGTGGACGACGGCGCCGTTGTGCACCTTGGCGAACCGGACGAGCTCACCATGGTGATCTCGTGTCGCCACCACATCGCTCGTCGGATACCCGAGCGGTCCGTTCTCGTCGCCGGAGGCAATCCACCAGTCACGGATGCTGCCGGAGATCGAGCCCGCACCGACCACAGGGTTCCAGTAGACGGCGGTGATCGAGAGCTGGCCGTGGTGGTGCTTGACCAGCTTGTTCCACAGGCCGGTGCCGTCGGCGGTGATGGTGTCGTCCTGCTCAGGGACGCCGAAGACGCCAGGCCCGCCGCCGCGCTGCCAGAGAGGACCGTGGAGGTAGTGGATCCCGAAGGCAGGGATCTGAAAGAGCCCCCCATTGGCCAGCTGGAGCCAAGAGCCGTCCTGGATCGAGCGCTCGCCGGTGACCTGTGGGCCGAGGAACCCACCTGGCCCACCGAGGTCGTAGTAGCGAAGGACCAATGGCGTCGGGCAGTCGCCAGGAAGGCATGGTGCGGTGTGGGTGACGGTGTCGTTGTCGGTCGCTGACGTCGTCGTGCACGAGGGGTCGAAGGCCCACGGCGGGGTGCACGTGACGAGGCGGCAGGTCACCGGGCCGTAGCAGTCGATCTCGAGGTGGCACTGCCCGTAGCGGAAGTCGTTGCAGTTGGTCAGGCGGTGGTCGCAGGTGTTCGGGTCGTTGTCGCAGCCGCACGAGTAGTTGGTCCCGCACAGCGCGTTGCAGTCGAGGTAGTAGCGAGGCCCACCGCAGCAGAAGCCCGAGTTGTCGGCCTTCCACCAGCCGCCGAGGAAGGTCCCGTCGGGGCAGAAGTTGCCGCCGTTGTTGATGGTGCAGCAGAAGACGCTGAACCCATCGGCGCAGCTCGCCGCGTCGCCGCAGACCGCGTCATAGGCCGAGGCGGGCCGGATGGCGAAGTCGACCGGGCTCAGGGTCATGGCGGAGCCGACCACTGCGGTGCGAGCGAGGAGGCTCCGCCTCGACATCCGGGCGCCGCCGAGGGCGGCGCCGGCTCGACGGACCAGGGTGAGTGCGGCGTCGGTGGCGCTCATGTGGGCACCCGTGCGTCGATCGAGATCGAGCGGAGGATCCGATTCACCTGGTGGACCATCGACCCCACTCGGCCGTGCGAGCCGGCGACGATGTAGAGGCAGAAGGCTCTGTCGTGGTCGGTGAAGAACGACTGGGAGCCCGATTGACCGGGGACGATCCGCTGGAGCCGTCGTCGGCTGAACGAGCGGGCGCTGAGCGAGCGGGGCAGCCCGTGCTCCTGGAAGAGGTTGGTGCCCACGCACTCGGGTCCGTACTCGATGAGAGCGATGAAGACGTGCGCAGGCTTGAGCATCTCGACCACCCCGCCACCGAAGGTGTCTCGCTGCGCTGGCAAGGGGACGTTGGCGATGTGGAGAAACGGCTGGGTGGTCTCTGTCCCCACCGCGGGGGCATGCAGGTGCGCGGCGGCGCTCAGCGGGTCGACTGGCTTGAGCCGACTGATGCGGCCCTCGAAGCCCCGAGGAAGCGTGGCGGAGATGCCGAAGCCGTGGAGCGTGGCGGTCACGGGGTGCCCTCTTGTGGTGGCGTGGTCCCTGGGTAGAGGGAGGCGTCGCCGGGGAACACGCCGGCATCCATCAGGATCTGGTCGATGATCGCCTCGCGCTCGGCATCACTCGTGGGTTTCATCGCTGCGGTCGAGACGCCGGTGACGATCGAGGCGTCGCCTCTGCCGAGCGCCACCAGGTTGCGGACCTCGTCCCAGCCCATCGCCGTCCCCTCGCCCCTGACCGTGCCCGATCGGCCGTCGACGAGGATGAAGAAGGGAGTCCCTGGGACCTCGTAGTGCCGCCACGCCTCCGTCGACAAGAGAACATCGACGCCGGTGGCGACCTCTCGAAGGGCGGTCATGGACTCTGCGTCCTCACCCTTGGCCAGGACGAGGAGCCTGGTGTCGAGCCCGAGGTCTGGCTCCTCGCCCCTCGAGAGCTGTGACCAGAAACGGCCGCACGTGCTGCACCCGCTCGAGAGGAACGCCAAAAGGGTGAAGTGCTCGACGTTGACCACCGCGGCGGTGCGTGGCTGGCCTGAAAGATCATGACCGGCGAGGTCGAAGGCAGCCCGACCGGTCGAGCCGCCGACCGCCGTCGCCGCACCATCGCCGTTGCGTCGAAGCTCGATGGGGGCACCTGTCTCGAGACGGTCGAGTCGGGCCTCGAGCGAGCTGAACGAGGCGGTCAGCGCTGACACGAAGATCGTCGCCACGACGAGGATCACGAGGACGAGGATGAGGAGGATGACCATCAGAGGACCTGTGGCGGCGACCGCAGCAGTCACGAACTCGATAATCTGCCCATGTCGACGACCGAGGAGGGCCGGCAGTGCAGCTGATGGTCATCGCCGGTGTGCTGGTGGCACTGGCGGCTGCGACGCGTGGCATGTGGTCGCCGTGCGGGCTCTCGATGCTCACCAGCATCAACCCGGTCGCCGAGCGAGGCCGACGTCACCGCTACTCAGTCACCGCAGCTTGGTTCATCCTCGGCGGCGCGCTCGGTGGGCTCACCCTCGGCATCATCGCTGCGCTGTTGGCGGCGCTCGTCGCGGCTGTCGGAGTGAGCATCGATGCACGGGTGGCGATCGGGACAGGTGCGGCGCTGCTCGCTGTGCTGGTCGACCAGGGGGCGGTCGGCATCGTGATGCCGGTGCTTCGCCGACAGGTCAACGAGCGGTGGCTCGACGAGTTCCGTGGATGGTTCTACGGGGTCGGCTTCGGGTGGCAGATCGGGGTCGGAGTCGCCACCTATGTGATGACGGCGGCGGTCGGACTCACGGTGCTCCTGGCAGCGCTCAGCGGACGCCCGGTGGTCGCAGTGG
>CAITOG010000199.1 GCA_903893955.1 uncultured Actinomycetes bacterium | reverse complement strand
CAAGACGCCCATGACCGCCGCATAAAGCATGACCACCGACGCCAGAACCCACAGGGGTGCCACGATCGCCCGTCGCAACAGCGCAACCAGGATCACGCCGACCAGCAGGAGGGCAAGCGGCACCACTGTCTTCATGGACTTCGCCACCGAGGCCTTCACATCGACGAGCTGGGCAGTGGTGCCACCCACCTCAACCGTGGACCCGCTGACGGCGTGATTGGCCAGTGGCTCGATGGTGTCGCGAACAAGCACGATGGCCTCGTTTGAGTACGGGTCACTCGACAAGATGACGTTGAACGTCGAAGCCATCTTCGTGGCATCCGAGCTGACGGGACCAACTGCCGCCACCCCCGGTACCGCCTTGATGTCTGCCTGCAGCTTCTCGACCGCCGCAGCATCCGGCGGCGTCGTTGAGTGTGAGCTCACATAGATGGCAGTGGGGGCGATCACGCCGGCTGGGAACGATTTCGCCAAGGTCGAGTAGGCCTCGAGTGACGGTGTGGACGATGGCAATTCCGCCAGGGTGTTGTACGTCACGCCATACGAGAAGATTCCCGTACAGCCCGCGGCAATCACCACGGCGACGCCGAATGCCCATCTGACCGGACGCAGCGAGACCGAGTGCGCCATCTTCGCGGTCAACGACGAGTCGGCGTGAGCAGCGACCCGAGGGGTTGTTGGCCAGAACAAAAAGCGTCCCGACAGACTGAAGATCGCTGGGAACAGGGTGAGGCCGGCGAGGCCAGTGACCACTACCGCGATCATCAGCCCCGGGCCGAGGGTGCGCAGTGCCTGAAGATCAGCGCCGAGCAGGGCGACGAAGGCGGTCGTGACCGTAGCGGCCGCTGACGCGATCACGAGACTCATCCGCGCCAGTGAGGAGCCGAGCACGCGCCGATGCCCAGTGGCGTCCGATGGAGCCTCGGCCGCGAGGTTCTCTCGATGACGGAACAGCAGGAACACCACGTAATCGGTGCCGACCCCGAACATTACCACCGTCATCAGTGGATCGAGGCTGGTACCGACCTCAAAGTGCGCCATTTTGGCCAGCAACGCCGTCAGGTCGGCCGCGATGACGTGCAAGGCCCCGATCACCAGGACAGGGATGACGGCGATGAGCACCGACCGAAAGACGAGGCCGAGCACGAGCACGATGCCGAGGATGGTGAAGATGGTGAGGATGAGCTGTGCATGGGCGTAGGCGGACGTGGTGTCGGTGCTGATCGATGCACTTCCCGTCAGCTGCCCGCGCAGGCCAGTCCCAGCGAACTCAGCGTCCAGCTCGTGTCGAAGCGAGGCCACCGCGTCATTGACGGTGGCGTCTCCTGCTGGGCCGGCGAATTGCGCGTTCATGATCTCGACGGTCCCGTCAGTCGACAGCTGCGCCAGGCTGACACCGGTCAGACCAGAGATCCCGGCGGCATTGACACTCTTCGCCACCTCAGGAATGACCGTGCTCAGTGCGGTGGCAGAAAGCTTGCCTCCACTGACATTCGACACGGCAACCGCTCCCGTGGCGTTCGTCGCAGAAGGGAAGGATCGATCTGCGAGCTGCGTCGCCCGAGTCGACTCGTAACTGCTCGACAGTCCTGCGCCAGCACTTGAAGAGGTGTAGGCACCGAGGCGGGGACACAATGCGATCACCACCAAGCCAAAGAAGAACCACACAAGGACGAACCGCAAAGGTCGGTTCACCACGAGGTGGCTGAGCCGAGCGAGCATTCCACTCATCGAATCTTCCACTTCCTCTACCTCTTCCACCCGACACTTCGATGGCGACGAGTGTCGCACATGGCCCAACAGCGCGGTGCGCTTCTGCGCTATCGCTGCCCACACGACGGCCAGTCAGTGGGCCTTATCCTCCAGCGAACCCCACCGAGAATGCGGCGAAGCGACCGAATGGCGTCTGGCGAACTTCCTCGATCTCCAGAGTCGCCTTGTCCAGCGATGCTGCGGCGGTGAGATGTTGAAAACCTACAGAGAGCAGCACGTTGCCTTCGGCGGCCCGGCAGAAGTCCTGACGGCAGATTGCGTCCGACATGTCCAGCGGCTTGAGCAACGGAAACTGCTCGATGACGTCGAGAGTGGGGTTGTGCGCGGCGAGTACCTCGGAGCGTTTGAT
>CAITOG010000198.1 GCA_903893955.1 uncultured Actinomycetes bacterium | reverse complement strand
TTCTTCAAGTAGAGATAGCCGGCCAGCGGCGCGCCCTGGCCGATGGGTTGGGGGCTGAAGGTGTTCGGCAACGAGCTCGTCCCGCTGTCGAGCGAGTACGAGATGTCGGCGAACGCGGGTGACGACGCGAAGACCGAGCACGAGTAGTTGTCGAACAGCGAGAAGCTCCCGACGTTGGCGAAGTCGTTGGCGACGGTGCTCTGGGCCTCCGACTGGTTCTGCGTCCCCGAGAAGGCGTCGTCGAGCGAGTGGAGCACGATCTTGCGGCCGTTGACGCCGCCGTGGGCGTTGAGGTAGTCGAAGTAGGCCTGTGTCCCATAGGGGGCACCCTGGAACAGCCCCGGCACCGGTCCCGAGATGATCGAGATGTTGCCGACGTTGACAGTCGACTTGGTGACCCCGGCGGTCGAGTTGAGCTGAGATGAGGTCGCAGTCGATGCAGCGCCGCAGCTTCCGGTCGCCGCAGCGCCTGCGGAACCGGTGGAGATGACTACCGCCGATCCGCAGATCGTGGTGAACGCCAAGCCGCTTGCCATCAGCCCTCGCAGGCCAGAACGTCGAACCATGCTGCGCATGGCACCCCCCTTGTCGTCGAAGCCCCCCCGGGCGCTGCTCAGAGGCTAGGCCGTCGGTGGCGTCGTCGCTCGACACTGCAGCGAACAGCGAAATCGCCAAGCGAGGACCTCAACTCGGCCTCTAGGGTTGGCCGAGTCGAGGAGGACCAATGGCACGAGTGAGCACCTATCTCAACTTCATGGGCACCACCGAAGAGGCATTCGAGTTCTACCGCTCCTGCTTCGGCACCGAGTACGTAAGCCCCTTCCAACGCATGGGCGACGTGCCCGGAGCGATCGAGAACGGGTTGCGCCCCGACGAGGTCGACAAGATCATGCACGTCGAGCTCGAGATCCTCGCCGGTCATGTCCTGATGGGCACCGACATGCTCGAGTCGATGGGCCATGAGCTCAGGATCGGCAACAACACGACGATCAACCTGGAGTTCGACACTCCGGCCGAGGCCGCTCGGATCTACGAGCTGCTCTCCGACGGTGCCACGGATGCGACCGGGCTGACTGAGATGTTCTGGGGTGCCCACTGGGGAACCTGTCTCGACCGATTCGGCGTGCGGTGGATGTTCAACGCGCCAGCCGCGAGCTGACCCCGAGATGCGCAGTCGAGGCACAGCGATGACGGGAGACCGAGGGGGCCAACGCGTGGCTGACGGTGCAGCAACGAGGGACGCTTCGTGACGCTCGATCTCATCCTGATCGGGCTCGTCATCACGCTCGAGCCGATCCCCTTGACCGCCTTCGTGCTCATTTTGGCCTCCAAGAACGGCGTCCGAAAGGGTGCAGCCTTCATCCTCGGCTGGTTGGGGTCACTCGCCGCGGTGGTGGCACTCACCTTGGCAGCCACCGGGAATGAGCCGCCGAAGTCGAACACCGCACCCGCCGTCGCCGGGCTCGTGGTCAAGATCCTGATCGGCGTGGCGCTGGTCGTGATCGGTGTGCGGCGTCGTCAGGCCCTGGGCAAGCCGAAGCCCCCGAAGAAGACGCCAAAGTGGCAGTCGGGCATCGACAACATGTCCTGGTGGTACGCCATGGCGCTGGCGCCGTTGACGCAGCCATGGGGGGTTGTGGCGGCCGGTGTGGCAACCATCACTGAAGCCAAGCTGAGCTCCTGGCAGACGTCGCTCGCCCTTGTCGTGTTCTGCCTGGTTGCAACAGCGGTGTACCTGGCAGCGGAGATCTATGTGGGTTTCTGGCCGGAAAAGGGAGGCGCCATGCTTGCGTCCTTCCGCCAGTGGCTTGACACCCACACCGACCAAGTCATCATCGTCGTGTCGCTGGTCCTCGGCTTCTGGCTGATCGCCAAGAGCATCTACACCTTCGTGACCTGAGCGACATTGGCGACGGAGTGCCGAAAGTGACCTCACCAAAGCGGCTCGTTGACACTGACGTAGACTGGAGAACCATCTCACGAGATGGGTGGGATGTGGAGCGATCCGCGGAATTCCCGCTCCCGTAGCTCAGGGGATAGAGCGTCGGTTTCCTAAACCGTGCGTCGCAGGTTCGAATCCTGCCGGGGGCACCTCGGAAAGCCCCAGTCCAGTCTTGGACTGGGGCTTTCGCACGCCGCCTGCCGCAGCCGCCGGCCGCCGGTGGTTGCCACTCTCCTTGGCTGCCGATTGATGGTGGCTCTGGCGTGAAAGCAAGGATGGACTAGAGCTGGGCGAGCACCTGCGTGGCGAGAGCTTCAACCTGGGCGACGCTGGCTGGTCCGGTGATTAGGAGCTCGGTGCTTCCCTTCCGGGCGACGATGGTGCTCGTGATGTAGTTCCCGGAGCCGAGAGTCGAGGTGTAAGCCTCGTCGCCAATACCTGTGGCGGTGACGGCGGTCTCACCGTGGCTGCCGAAGCCGGCCTTGGCCTGGGCGAACTTGGCAGCCGATGAAGCGGTGTCGAAGCGGACGATGACCGTTCCCATCGACTGCTTGTATGTGCAGACCGTGACAGAGCCGTTGACGATCTTGCTCGGAG
>CAITOG010000197.1 GCA_903893955.1 uncultured Actinomycetes bacterium | reverse complement strand
TCCCTGAGCAGCGAGACCACCACGAGCTGCTGCTCGAGGATCGAGAGGACTCCACGCACCGTCTCGATCGCATCGAACGATCCGGCCAAGCGCGACGGTCCACCGACGAACACCGGCTCGTGCTCGACCGCGCGAAATCCTTCAGACACTGCCCCCACAACCCGAGCGCACACCTCATCAACAGCAACGCTCCCGGTCTGCGGGGCTTGGCCGACCGAGGCGAGCGGCAGCCCTCTCCAGGCCTGATCGAGAGCCCGGGCGGCATGGGCCAGGTCGTCATTGTCGATCTCGCCGACCTCGACGGTCCGGTTCTCGACCGCCCCGTCTGACAGCACGACGATGGCGACCGCTCTTGTCGCAGAGAGACTCACCAACTGGACCGAGCGAATCGTCGATTGGTCATGGCTCGGGCCGACCACCACGGCTGCATAGGAGGTCAGATCTGAGAGCAACGAGCTGGTGCGCTCAAGCATGTCCTCGATGCCGCCCTGCGCCTGGGTGAAGAAGCTGGCCACTTTCTGGCGCTGCGAGGGCCCGAGCGTGCCGGGCTGGGCGAGATGATCGACGAAGAAGCGGTAGCCCTTGTCGGTCGGCACGCGCCCAGCCGAGGTGTGAGGTTGCGCCAGGTACCCGTCGCGCTCAAGGGCGACCATCTCAGACCGGATCGTGGCCGGTGAGACTGAGACCCCGCTGTGCTGTGCGACGTGCGACGAGCCCACGGGCTGTGCGGTCCCGATGTACTCGGTGACGATCGCCTCCAAGATGGCGGCCTTGCGGGAGTCAAGCTCCTCGCCGTCCCTGACGTTGTGATTCCTTGATGTCTCAGCCGTCATCAGTCCCTCTGGCACTCAAGTCTACCGAGTGCCAGCCATTCGTGGGGCAGGCAATCAGGTCACCGGGTGGTCAGGGGGGCCCATCGGACCGCGAACCGCTCTCAGAGTGGCTTCGGCCCAGCAGATTGGCCTGACAAGCATTGAACATGCCGCCCAAGCGACCGCCTTTGGGACTCGGGTGGGCGAGCCGTACGTCAGGACCTTTCGTGCCCGGAATTCGTAGCAGCCCACAATGCCACGGACGACGTCCGGTCGATTCGTCGAGGAGCGTCGAAGCACCCTCCAGAGCGCCGCTCGATGGGTCCGGCGCTGCAGGGCTGCGTCCGCAGTCTGCTGCTCGTGGTGCATGCGCTTGGTGAGGACGACGTGGTCGATCTCGATCGGTTGGGTCAGAGCCAACAAACGAGCCATGAACTCGAGGTCCTCGTTACTCCGGAGGGCGGGATCGAAACCACCGACTTCGCGGACGAGCTGCGCATCGAGTAGCCAGCAACCAGGTGGTCCGACCCTGAAGTCCGTGAGGAACGAACGGATCGACAATCGCGACGGGCGGGGCCGGAACCACGAGATAACCTGGTGGTGGCCGACCTCCAGCTCGCGGCGGTCCGGCGCCAAGGGGCTGCCATCTCGCCCCATCTTCACAATCCGGCCCAGAATTGCCCTCGCGGTGGACTCTTTCGCTGCTCGATCCAGGATGACGCTTAGCGCATCGGGTCGCAACGTGTCGTCGCCATCGAGGAACAGCACCCACGGCGATGTCACGCTCCGCAGGCCGATGTCACGAGCCCCGGCCTGACCGACGTTGGTGTCGAGCTCGATGACCGAAACCTTGTCAGGCTGCATCGCAGCTGCTTGACGTGCGACTATCTCGGTGCCGTGTGGGCATGCGTCGACGACCACGACGACTCGAACTTCCACGTCGCCGTGCTGCGACGTGGCCGAAATGATCGTTTGCTCGAGTGTCTCGGTTTGGTTGTAGGCGGCAATGACCACGGTGACCTGTCGTGGTCGAGGGGAGCTGCCCACCGGAATCATCTCAACGTTTTAGTCCAGCCTGGTTCGAAGCGGACCTCTAAAATGCAGGTGAGGAAACTGGTCCTGCAGTCTTCGATCGTCCCGCGGAGGATTCATGCACACGCATCTACCGAACGTGCCTGCCTTCGTGATCATCGGCGCCCAAAAGTGCGGGACCACATCACTTCACGGCTATCTGAGCCAGCACCCCGCCCTGTACCTGTCACCGAATAAGGAGCCGTTGTTCTTTAACTGCCCTGGCGATGGCTCGCCTCCACCCTGGAACGACCTTGAGAACTATCGGTCGCTTGTGGCTTCGCCGACCGACTACTCGCGACTCTTCGATGGAGCGAACGGACGCCTGACGGGCGAAGGCAGCACGATGTACCTCCCAGACCCTTCGGCACCAGGACGCCTCCTTCAAGCTTCCCCTGGCGTGAAGGTAATTGCCCTAGTCCGAGACCCCGGTGCACGGGCGCTCTCCGCATGGAGGATGTGGCGACGCGCCAGCCTGGAACCCCTCGAGTTCAAAGATGCCATCAGCTCGGAGGTCTCTCGGAAATTGGCTGGCGCTGGGTATGGACGCGATTACGTCGAGAATGGGCGCTACCTTCGCCACCTCGACCGGTGGCGAGACGCGCTTGGCGACGACCGAGTCCTCATCCTGAAAAGCGATGATCTTGGGGAGCAGCCCGTGTCGACGCTCATCAGAATCTTCGACTTCCTTGAGGTCGATAGTGCGCCTGCCCTCACGATCGACCTGGCCAGACGTGCTGTCGGCGACAGAGTTCCTCGCAATTACCGACTTGCTGCCTACGTCCGGCACGGACAGGCGGCCAAATTCGCTCGCTCCGTGTTGCCGAGCCCGATCCGAAGCCGCCTCGGAGCGGCGATCAAGACTGCCAACTCTTTTCCTGCCCAGTCGATTGAGATCGACCCAGAACTCCTCAACTTCGTTCGAGAGCAATTGGCTGAGGACACGCGAGAATTGGCCCATCGGATGGGATGGGACCTCGCCACGTGGCTCCCCCACTGAGCATGCGTTCGGCCCCGGCGGCGCACTCGACATCCGACAGCAGCAAGAGGAAGGGACTTCGGCTCAACCAGCACGCAACGACGACTTCGATCGCAGCCAGTGCGTGAGCGTTGGATCCCCCACTTCCTCTCTCAGAGGAGGGGCGTCGCCTCGGATCCACGACCGTAAGAGGTCGCAGCCTTCGTTCTTGGACGGCCTCAGCCTGTGGCAGCTTCGACGAGAGTCTGTCCGAGTCGTTTGGTGCCCTTTTGATTTACGATCGAGGTGGCGGGAGCTCCGTTCCAGCTCCTGAGCGCGCATCACAGATGGAGACAGTCAATCCTCGAGCCTGAGCGCCGAAATGAACGCCTCTTGAGGGACTTCCACGCGGCCGATGTTCTTCATCCGCCTCTTTCCCTCTTTCTGCTTCTCGAGCAGCTTGCGCTTCCTCGTGATGTCGCCGCCGTAGCACTTGGCCAGCACGTCTTTGCGCTTGGCCTTGACAGTCTCACGACTGATCACGCGACCACCCACCGCCGCTTGGATCGGGACATCGAACATCTGACGAGGGATCAACTCCTTGAGGCGCTCCGCCATCCGTCGGCCGTAGGCCTCCGCACTGGACCGATGGACGACGGTCGAGAAGGCGTCCACCGGCTGATGGTTGATCAAGATGTCGACTCGTACGAGGTTCGAGGTCTGGTAGCCGGTGCGCTCGTAGTCGAGGCTGGCGTAGCCCTTCGTCCGGCTCTTGAGCTGATCGAAGAAGTCGAGGACGACCTCCGCCATCGGGATGTCGTAGACCAGCTCGACACGCTCTGGGCTCAGGTACTCCATGTGGTTCAACTCAGCACGACGTGACTGGCAGAGCTCCATGATCGGACCGGTGTGCTCCGCAGGTGACAAGATGGTGATCTTGAGCATCGGCTCGTCGATGTGGTCGATGCGACTCTGCTCGGGCAGCTCGGTTGGGTTGTCGATCACCACCTCCGTCCCGTCGGTCAAGAAGGCCCGGTAGACGACAGAGGGGGCTGTGGCGATGATCGAGAGGTTGAACTCCCGATCAAGTCGCTGGGTGATGATCTCCATGTGGAGCAAGCCGAGGAAGCCGCAACGAAAGCCGAAGCCCAGCGCGTGCGACGACTCCGGCTCGAAGGTGAAGCTCGAGTCATTGAGCTTGAGCT
>CAITOG010000196.1 GCA_903893955.1 uncultured Actinomycetes bacterium | reverse complement strand
GGGGTGCTGCGAGGCGGGCCGCTGTGGGCGGCCGTCGACGACGTGATCGACGTAGACGGCGCGCTCCTCATCGAAGAAGGCGTCGAACCCTTGTCGGACACCTTCTCGACGCTCGTCCGCCCAGCGTGCGGTGCCGTCGTTGCCGAACCATCGCGCCATGGCTGCGAGATCCTCGAGTCCTCGAGCCCAGAGGGCGTTGAGCGTCGAGCTCGTCCCCCTCGAGTACACGCTCGACCAATCCAGCAAGAGCCATCCAGAGACATCGTGCAGAAGCCCGTCGTCGCCAAGCGAGCTCTCGAACCAACGCAGCGTACGCTCCGCCACCGGCAGCAGCTCCTCGACGAGATCGCCTCGCTCGGTCCACCACCAGAGGTTCCGGAGCGACCGCACCCAATGCAGCGACCAATCGGGAACCATGGTTCGATCATCCGCTTCGAAGTCCGATGCCGGTGCCATGGCCAACATTCCATCCGCTCGTGGTGACGCAGCCAGCTGGGGATGCCACATCGCAAGCGAGCGGTCGTGGTTGGCCACCAGATCCACCATCTGATGGACCACGGAATCGCCGGTCCACGCTCGCTGCTCTCGGGTCGGACAGTCGATATAGGCGTCTGTCGCACACAGGTCGACCGTCCTGAGCCCCACCTCGTAGATCTGCGTGAGCGTCGGGTCCGAGCAAGCGAACGAGGGACCCTGTGGTCGAGGTCGATGCCGCTCGTTCACGGCTACCTCGAGCTCGCCTGCGGTGCGCAGCGCATCTGCGCCTGTCACCAACAGGTGGAGGTGTCGAAGCCCGATCACCTCGAGCGTCTCGAACGACCCACTGACCCCGTCGGTGATGCACCGGAAGCCGGCGTGCTGCCCCAATGGGACGAGCCCGCCATCTTGGTTGACGTGCTCTGACGCAGCCGCCTCGATCATGATGCTCGCCGCTGCTTGCCCGAAGGTCAGCTCGACCGTCCCTGCCACCACCTCACCGAAGTCACAGGTCACGAGAGCACCTGCTGGCTCCTCGACCTCCGACATCGCCTCAGCCAGGAGGACCCTGGCCACCGGATCGATCTCCTCGGGCACGGTGCCTGCACCTGACACGAGCACGCTGACGGGTGAACGTCTGGCGCCGCCCGGCATCGCCGTTCGCACCGGAGGCAGCAGCTGGCCGAACGGTTCGCTCGGAGGTGACGGCGACATCACGCCGCCCGTGTGCACCGCAGGGAGCACAGTCGCCGCCGGCCATCCACCATCATCGAAGGTGGTGCTCTCCCACAAGTGGGGGTGGCGACGACCATCGAATGATTCGATCGGAAGACAGGCCACGTCCCCAGGCACCGGCACCGATTCCCAGCCAGCCCCTGGCGTCGCCCGCCAGGTCTCGTCGGTCACCAACCACTCGCCGTCGAACAGCGCCTCGAGGACGAAGCTGCCCCCTCCGAGCGAGTACGTGGGAGGTGCGGGCATCCACCAGCTCGTCGCCACGCCGAAGTGCCGAACGGTTGCCGTGATCACGTTGGACCCACCTCGGAGGTATGGCGCGAGATCGATGACGTCGTAGTGAGAGCGGTGAGGGTCGGAGCGGACCGGACCACGGCCGACCTCGACACCGTTGACGCGCACGATCGCTCGTCCATCGGCCCAGAACCGGCACGGCGCCGACTGAATGTCGTCGGTCACAAGGAAGGAGCGACGGAGCAGGACCACCTTGTCGACAGGCTCTGTGAGCACTGGGCGGGTGGCGGTCTCGGCATGGATCGCAGGCGTCCCGGCCCAGATCCACGAGGCGCGCCATGTCTGAGCGAACGGGTGTGGGTGACGTGCTCTCATCCTCTGAGCGCGCCTCTGCGACCGCCCAACACGAGACCCCCCATCGCCCCCATGCGCGCAGGCTAGCGATCGCCGGACGGTTGGTCGACTGTGGGCTCGTCGAGCGATGCGCTTCCAAGGTCGAACCACCATGCGGCCCACAGCGCGCTGACCGAGGCGCCAGGATGCTCGAGCAGCTCCTCGGGGACCGACCGGAGCCGTCGTGCAACCCGATCTCCGAGCCCCGCGTCGAGGTCGGCGAACTCTCCTGCAATGGCAGACACGTTCGCGGGCGGGTCGGGGGTTGCCGCCAAGTCACCGATGGCGGTGGCGCCGACCATCATCTGGCGAGCACGGCGCTCCAGCTGGGCGCCCGGCACAGGTCCATCATCCTGGTGTTGACGAAGGAACGGCGTACGAGCCGCACTGAAGCGGGTAAGCGCCACCATGAGCGCGCTGCTCGCCTCCGCCGCATCGTCCGCTGCCTCGGCGCCGACCCTGAGCAGCATCCCGAGCCCTACGCGCGCCTCGGCGAGGGCCGCCTCGAGCGCCTGGCCGCAGATCGCCAAGAGCCTCGCCGGACCCCGCGGGTAGACGAGCGTCATGGCCACCACCGTCACCGCCAGACCGACCAAGACATCGATCAAGCGTGCCTCGAGGATGTCAGAGCGTGCCGGCCAGCCGAGCACGAGGGTGTTGACGATGGCGAACACGGTGTAGCCACCCTGTGAGAGGAGCGGATCGTTCCCATTGAGCACCTTCGCAGCGAGCGCTGTGAAGGGCAGCAGGACCGCTGCGAGGAGGAGCCCCCCGTGCAGCTGAAGTCCCACCACGCCGATGCCGACACCAACCGCAGTGCCAATTGCAGCGCGAAGGGCCCCTCGTTGGGTCTCTGAGGCGGTGAAGGACACGTGCACCAGCCCGAGCGCACTCATCACGACCCAGAAGCCGTGAGCGAAGCCCAGGCTGCGAGCGATCCAGACCGCAGCCCCCATGGCGATGGCTGCCTGGACCCCATGGCGAAACCACAGCGATTCAGAGGAGAGCTGACTCGACAGAACCCGCCGGGGATCCTCGAGCACCGCGAGCTCGAGGTTCGGCTCCTGGGGCGTGATCCCTTCGAGCCGCTGCACCAGGTTCACCAAGTTCGACGCACCCATCGACAGGACTCGTGTGAAGCGATGGTCCTCGATGCCCCTGATGGCCTGGTCCGGCGAGCTGATGGCGACACGGGCGAGCCAGGCAGCGGATCGATCGAGATCAACATGTCGCAGGTGCCCGATCGCAGGAGCAGGACTCTCGTCCTGATCGAGGTCGCCACGCAAGACAGCAGCCATCCAGAGGAACGCCTCCTCGCAGGCCGAGGAGAGCTCGTCTTGCGGCACCCTGAGGTTCGACGGCGCCGGCAAGGTGGCGATGACGGCGGTGACTGAGGACGCCGCCTCGACCATCTCGCCGATCAATCGCGAGCGACGGCCGATCCAGCCGGGCCGGTTCTGATCCGTCATCGCCATCGTTCGCAACTGCATCTGCGCCGAGATGAGCTGTCGACGCGCTGCAAGGACGTCACCGTCATGATGGGCGACGAGGGCGAGGCGCGCAGCCGCGTCTGCCCAATCTGCGAGACCCTGCGAGATCTGTCGCCGAGGTGGTCGAGGGAAGACCAGCAGTGCTGCGGCGAGAGCGATGACCGACCCGAGTGCCCACGCTCCGAGCGAGGGCAAGAGGCTCGACCATCTTGAGGGGACCATGACGGCGATCAGCACCGAGATCTGGAGAGCGACGACCGACCGGGCGACCAGGCCGAAGAGCGATCGGGCGATCGTCAAGGCAAAGGCGATGACGATCGTGATGCCGATCGACAGCCAGATGGACCCGGCGACAGCCGTCCCGAGCACCACGCCCGCTGCGCCGAGGATCGACGCGAGTCCATAGGCAGCGACACGCTGCGGCAGCCCTCCATCGAAGTCGCAGAAGTACAGCAGTGCGACGACGCAGAAGGACGCGAAGTACGTCGCCGCCACGTGGCCGAACACGAGGATCGCCAGTCCGTCGGCGACCGTGATGGCGAGGGCGAAGCGGACCGCTCCCCTCCATCGAGACCTAAGGAAGGACGCGAGACGTGCGCCGGCTCCGTGCTGGGTCGAGCCCTGCGACGTCGTCTCAGGTGACATCGAGCTGAGCGCTCAGCGCCGCAGCCTGCTCGGACGCATCCGAAGCGGACACGATCAGTCGAGCGAACGCAGGGTCAGTCGTCGTGATCACCAAGGCGGGTCCGTGGCGATAGACGGCACAGAAGGTCTTGGAGCCCTTTGACCGCAACGTCCCGAGCATGATGACTCCCGGGATGCCGGTTCCAGGGGCCCTGATTCCATCAAAGATCGTCCAGGGATCCTCGGTCGTGCTGACAGCCGTCACTGCAGCGAGCGGCACGGTGACGTCTCGGTGCTGGGCGCCGAGCCGCTCCCAGCGGGACATCTTCACGGTCAGCATCTGTCCGTCGATCACCACATGTGCCATGTGATGAGAGTAGCCACACTACGATTCGCACAGCGGAGGAGGCTCGTATGGCAGACATCGTGGTTGGTGCTGATGGGTCCCCGAGCGCTGTCTCCGCAGCTCGATGGGCGATCGAAGAGGCCGTCGTACGCGGCGCAACGCTTCGCCTCGTCTCGGCCTTCCAAACCCCTGCGGCCTGGCTGGGGATGGGCGAAGCGCTCGGTGCGTCGATGACGACCCAGATCTCAGACGAAGACCTCGAGGCCTACGCAGTCGCGGCTATCGACGACACGCTGGCAGCACTCGATGTCCCGACGTCGGTGACCGTCGTCAAGGACGTTCGCCCAGGACATCCAGCAGACGTGCTGACAGATGCGTCACAGGGGGCGCTGATGCTCGTGGTTGGTAATCGAGGCCACGGCGACATCGGCTCGGTGCTCCTCGGTTCCGTCGGCCTGCACTGTGTTCACCACGCCGCATGCCCAGTCGTGGTGGTCCCGTACGAGCGGGCGTGACAGAGGTGTCGCTCGGAACAGTCGTCATCGACCTTGACGGGGTCGTCTGGCTCGCAGGTGAACCGCTCCCAGAGGCGGCCGACGCGGTCGAGACGCTGCGAGCCGCTGGCTTCACGCCGCTCTTCGCCACCAACAACTCATCTCCGACTGCTCAGACGCTGCTCGGTCGGCTCGCTCGGGCGGGCATCGACGCCACCGCTCAAGAGCTCATCACAGCAGCAGGTGCCGCAGCCAGCTTGCTGGCTCCTGGTGAACGGGTGATGGTGCTGGGTGATGCGGGACTCCTCGAAGCAGTCGGGGATCGTGGTTGTCTCATCGTCGAAGACGATCCTGATGTCGTGCTCGTCGGGTGGGATCGGACCTTCGGTTTCGACACCATCGCTGCCGCCAGCACAGCGATCCGGCGGGGTGCACGCTTCATCGCCACCAACGACGACGCCACCCATCCCACGCCCGACGGACTGCTGCCCGGGACTGGTGCGCTGGTCGCCGCTGTGTCGACGGCTGCTGAGTCCACGCCGACGATCGCTGGCAAGCCTGGGCGCGCCATGGTCTCGCTGATCGAGGAGCGAGCCGACAAGATCGTAGCGGTCATCGGCGACAGGCCGGCCACCGATGGGGCGCTGGCGATCGAGCTCGAAGTCCCGTTCGGCCACGTCCTCTCTGATGCTGTGCCGAGCCGAGACGCTGGTGCTACGTATGCGGGCTCCACCCTCATGACCGTCGTCACCGAGCTGCTGGCCGCCGTCAGCCGGGTGCCCTCATGACGGTCGGCGGTGCCCGACGCTACGTCGAGGCGGCCACCTTGCTCACCACGGTGGCCGCCTCTCGAGGAGAGGAGATCGCCCGGAGCCTCGGACGTGTCCCGAGTGACACGGTTGGCCTCACGGCGGGTGCCTTCCCTTCGGCCGTCGGCAGTTTCACGCATCGGGTCGGATCGTGTGTGGCTTCTGCGACGACAGGAGCTGGGAACACCCTCCGGTCGGTGGCCGACCGGCTTGGCCAGCTGCGACGGAGCTGAGCAGTGCGCAGGGTGCGCCTCGATGTGGCCATGGTTGAGCGTGGCCTCGTCGGTTCACGCTCTGAGGCAGCGGCGTTGATCACGGAAGGAAGGGTGCGGGTCCTCGGCTCCATCGCCGACAAGCCAGCCCGACAGGTTGCGCCGAGCGAGGCGATCGTCGTGATCGATGACCGACCATCGTTCGTCAGCCGAGGAGGTCGCAAGCTCGAGGCTGCCCTCGATCTCTTCGAGGTCGATCCGAGGAACCGGACAGCCATCGATGCGGGGAGCTCAACGGGTGGGTTCACCGATTGCCTCTTGCAACGTGGCGCCCTTGGCGTCATCGCTGTCGATGTTGGCTACGGACAGCTCCATGAGCGCTTGCGGGCTGATCCACGTGTGGTCTGCTTGGAACGGACCAACATCCGAGCTCTCGAGCGCCTCAGCGCGATAGAGATGCTCGAGCCCTTTCCTGCACCCTCGCTGGTCGTAGCCGATCTTTCCTTCACCTCGGTCGTCCCGATCTGCGCCAGACTGGTCGAGCTGGCTGGACCCGGGGGAGAGGTGATCGTGCTCTGCAAGCCGCAGTTCGAGGTCGGACGCCAGGTGGCAGCGCGCGGACGAGGTGTGGTCAAGGACGATGCTGACCGAGCCGGTGCGCTTCGCAGCGTCGTGGACGCTCTTGCCGCAACGGATGTGAACGTCGCCGGCATCGGGACCTCGCCGATCCTGGGTCCCGCCGGGAACGCTGAATTCCTCGTCTACGCCACCACGCTGTCACCTGCACTCCTCGACCTCGACGCTGCGATCACCGCAGCCGTGGAGCGAGCTGGGGAGCTCTCATGAGCTCACTGATCGCCCTCGTGGTGCCTGGCGGCAGGGACGAGGCGTCTTCGACTGCCGACGCGGCCGCACGCACGCTCACGAGCCATGGCCATGCCGCTCGCGTGGTTGTGCTGGATCACCACGACGGAACAGATCAGCTCAGAGACGTCGAGGCGGAGCTCTTCGTGAGCCTCGGTGGAGACGGGACCTTCCTCCGTGCGGCGCGTCGGGCTCACGAGCTTGACGTCCCGATCCTTGGCGTCAATTTCGGGCGAGTCGGCTACCTCCTCAACGTCGCTCCCACCGACCTCGACGACGCGATCGAGCGCACGCTCAGAGGTGACGTCTCGATCGAGGAACGAGCCTGCCTCGGACTGACAGCTGATCAGTTCGACACCGAGCTCGTCGTCGTCAACGAGGTCTCCCTGGAGAAGACCGTGCCTGGTCACGTGGTGAGGGTTGCGACGAGCATCGACGGCGAGCCGTTCTTGACCTTTGCCGCTGACGGGGTCCTCGTCTCGACCCCGACTGGGTCGACGGCCTACAACCTCTCCGCCGGGGGACCGGTGCTCGCTCCGCAGATCGACGGCTTTGTGGTCACGCCAGTGGCACCACACTTCGTGATCGATCGGAGCGTCGTGCTCAGCGGCGCGCAGAGCGTGACGCTCGATGTCGTCGGCGAGCGACCTGCCGTCTGCGTGATTGATGGCAGCAGCGTCGGACAGCTCGACCCTGCACAGTCGGTTTCGATCCGTCGGCATCCTCGCCGACTCAAGGTTGCCGTCCTTTCGGACGTCGGCATCGGACGTCGGCTTCGGGAGAGCCTGCGGCAGGGTCACGAGTAGGCCGGATGCTCCTCGAGCTCCACGTCCGCGACCTCGGCGTCATCGACGAGGCTGCCATCGAGCTCGGCGACGGGCTGACCGCGCTCACGGGCGAGACGGGCGCAGGCAAGACCCTCCTCGTGGATGCGCTTGAGATCGTGCTCGGTGGGAGGCCCCGACGGGGTCTCGTCCAGCCTGGCCACACGGCCCGTCTCGAGGCGATCTTCCTTGACCATGACGGGAGAGAGCGGATCATCGCGCGCGAGATCCCGCACGAGGGTCGGGCTCGATCATGGATCGACGGCTCACTGGCAACGGTGCAGGTCCTCCAAGAGCAGGTTGCAGGCTTTCTCGACATCCACGGCCAGCACGAGCACCACTCACTCCTCGTTGCGGGATCGATGCGCACTGCACTCGACTCGTTCGGCGAGATCGATTCGAGTCCTGTGGCGCAGCTGCGTCGAGAGGTGGCGCGGATCGCAGCGGAGCACGACGAGCTCGGCGGTGGCGTGGAGAACATCGAGCGCGAGGTAGCGCTGCTCGACCACCAGGTGGCCGACATTGACGCTGCCAATCTGGTGGATCCCAACGAGCTCGATCGATTGCTCGAGGAGCTCGAGATGTTGGCCGCGGTGGAGACTACGCGAGCTGCTCTTGGCGAGGGTGTCGGACTTCTGGCAGGGGAAGAAGCTGCCTCTCCTCAAGATGTGCTGGCGAGGATACGACGCTCGCTCGAGAGCCTCACGGCGCTGAGCGATCTCGTCGATGCCATCCAAGGGGCTGAATCGACGCTGGACGAGCTGCGCTCGCTGCTGCGATCCACGCTCGATGGCCTCGAGAGCGACCCTCGGCGGAGC
>CAITOG010000195.1 GCA_903893955.1 uncultured Actinomycetes bacterium | reverse complement strand
CCCTGGGACACCTCGATGGTCCCACCTTCTTCTCGGTAGGTCCACGATTGCTGATCGACCTTGAGGACGAGGGGGCCGAGGCCGCGAGCGGCGGCGCCTGCGAGCGCACCTCGATCAGAACCCAGGAGCGTCGGCAGCTGTTCATCGTGGAACCGCACTGGGTCGAGTGCACTGGTGAGATGCGCCATCGATCCCCCTTGCCTGGCGTCGCTCGAATCGCTGGGTGCCACGCTAGGGGGTGCTCGTCACGGAGTCGAGAGCAGCCGGGCCGTGATCGGATCCTCCGAGCCAGAGAAGTAGCGCTCGAGCACCTTGCCGAAGAGCTCCTCGTCCTCGGATGCCCGGTTGAAGAGGGTCATCGACGACCGCAGCTTCACGGCGTCGACCTTGCCGAAGACGGCCTTGGCATCACGAGGGGGACCGTCGAGGAGGATCGAGGTCGCCTTTCGGAGGCGCTGCCCAAGAACCGGATGCGCGAGGTACGCGCGTGCCTCGCCGAGCGATGCGATCGCGTAGCGACGGGCGCGCTCGCTCTTCCCGAGACCGAGAAGCTGAGGGAACACGAACCACATCCAGTGACTCTGCTTGCGGCCGCGCCGGAGCTCGTCGAGCGCTGTGAGGTACGTGCCACCGGCATCCTGGGCATCGATGAAGCGCTGCAGATCAGAAGGTGCTCGCGAGCTGTGGCCGGTGGGTGTGCTCACCCTTCGATCCTTCCACCCGCGTCGACACGAAGGGGACCGAGCAGTCGTGACCTGTGGTGTCGCAGCCTTCGGGCACCATGACTTCGTCGAGTTTCGACGCAGAAGGTGGGAGGTTCGAGATGGCAGTGGTGATCGAGTGGCAGGACGGCACCATCGACGAAGGCCCGACAGCGGCTGCTGTCCTCGATGTCATCGCCTCAAGCCCCTGGAACGACTGCACACCCGAGGAGATGCTGGCCAAGCTGAGCGACCGCACCTGGGTGCTTCGTGGCGATGCCATCGATCCGTTGCTCGGCCTCGACGAGTTCTTCCATGCTCTCGAGCGGGCTGGGGTCATCGAGATCCTGGAGTGGTCTCCTGAGCTTGACGGTGCCGATTCCACCCGTCGAGGGACGTCTCGACGGCGCTCTGAGCGGGGTTCCCTCGAGCAGGGTTTTTCCTGAGCACTGAGACAGCCCGCCGGGTGCGAATGTGCCAGTGCCTTCCCCAGCGGTGTCGTCCTTCACCTAGTTCGGCGGGCGCCTGGAACGTCACGCTGGGCAGTCGTGGATCTCTCGAAGGACGGCGTGGTTCTCCTGCCTGTGCTCCTGGGTAGATCCTCCTCGGGGCCCGGCGCTGCGTCCTAGGTAGCATTGCTCGTGGCCCACGACTGGGCCCGCGAGTCTGAGGAGTGAGATGGCTGAGGCGACGACGGTGACCGAGGAGGAGATCCTCGAGGATCTGCGCAACTGGCTCGCCGAGAACTGGGATCCCGAGCTCACTGTTGGCGAGTGGTGGGAGCGGCTCGGCCTGGCGGGCTGGGCGGCGCCGTCCCTCCCCACCAACGCCTTTGGGCGCGGGGTTGCCCGCAGCGTGGCGGTCAAGATCGCAGCAGAGATCAGCGCGTTCGGCGCGCTCGGGGCTCCGAACGGACTTGGACTGCTGCTTGCGGCTCCGACCATCGCCGACCATGGCACCCAGGAGCAGATCGACCACTTCGTTGCGGACATCGTGACGGGCAGTCAGTCGTGGTGCCAGCTCTTCTCGGAGCCAGGCGCTGGGTCCGACCTGGCAGGCCTCGCCACCAGAGCCGTCCGAGATGGCGAGGAGTGGGTGGTCAACGGGCAGAAGGTCTGGACCTCGCTCGGCCAGAGCGCCGACATGGGCATGCTCATCGCCCGGACCGGCCCAGACGCGCCGAAGCACAAGGGGATCACGTACTTCGGGATCGACATGCACCAGAGCGGCGTCGACGTGCGACCACTCACCGAGATGACCGGCCACGCCATGTTCAACGAGACCTTCCTGACCGACGCCGTTGTCCCTGACGCGTGGCGCATCGGCGAGGTCAACAGCGGCTGGGCGGTCGCGAATTCGACACTTGGCCACGAGCGCGCCGGCCTCGGCGCTGGCGGCGGCTCTGCTGGGAACGCGATGGTCGTCCCGGGGACGATCGCAGGCAACCTGTCGAAGCGAGCGGGCGATTTCGTCCGTCCTCCCCGTCCCCACGGTGACGCCAAGAAGCCGGCTGCCAAGGGAGGTTCGATGTTCGAGCT
>CAITOG010000194.1 GCA_903893955.1 uncultured Actinomycetes bacterium | reverse complement strand
GGTACCAGAGGACGCCGAGGCACTGCTTCGCCAGGCGGTCGACGTCGTGACCACGGCGAAGCCGATGCCGTTGAGCTCATCGGTCCTGATCTCGCGCGACCAGGTCCTCGACCTGCTCGAGGGGGCGCTCAGTGCGCTCCCCGAGGAGCTCCGCCAGGCACGGTGGCTGCTGCGTGAGCGCGAGGAGTTCATGGCCGAGAAGCAGCGTGAGGCGGACGCTGTGCTCGAAGATGTCAAAGCGCAGGCAGAGCGGATGGTGTCGCGCACAGAGCTGGTCCGCCAGTCGAAGGAGACGGCAGCCAAGATCATCTCGGAGGCCGAGGAGACAGCCCGTCGGATGCGCCACGAGGCGGAGGACTACTGCGACCAGAAGCTCGCCGGGATGGAGATCGTGCTCAACCGGGTGCTCAAGACCGTTGCCGCTGGTCGGGAGAAGCTCCAGCCCTCGCTCGAGGATCCTGAGGCGCCAAACCAGCTCGAGGAGTTCGAGGTCGAGGACGACGCGTTCTTCGATCAGGACCAGACCTAGGCACATGGCGATTGACCCCTTCATGGTGGGGGTCGCCCGTCTGCGGCGTCAGCTCGGGGCGACTGCGCCGGTCGACGTGGCGGCACTCTTCGATCCAGATGGCCACCTCGCGCCGATCTCGCCAGGGGAGAGCTACGTGCCGGTCGGGGACGAGGTCCACTTCGGCGGCATTCTCGAGTCGATCCCGAAGGGCATCGTGGCGTCGGGCTTGGTCGAGGCGCGATGGCGAGGCGAGTGCCGGCGATGTGCCGGCGACGTCGGCGGCTCGATCGCAGTCGACGTGCGCGAACGCTTCATCGAGGGGGCCGATCCAGAGGTCGACGACGCCTATCCGCTCGATGACGACATGGTCGACCTCGGCCCGATGATCAGGGACGCAGTCGTCCTCGAGCTGCCCTTGGCGCCGCTGTGCGCAGAGGACTGCAGAGGCCTGTGCGTGCAGTGCGGCAGCGACCTGAACGAGGGGCCGTGCGGGTGCGAGGCGCCGGTCGATCCCAGGTGGGCTACATTGGACGTGCTCAGAGATCCTGAGGGAGGCTGAGCGCCTCGGGGCCCATAAGGTCCCCCAAGCACCCTGTCCCACCACCGGGACAGCGCCGCGACCGGAGAAGAAGAGATGGCTGTACCCAAGCGAAAGACCTCCAAGGCGAAGAGCCGGAGCCGACGGGCCTCCAACTGGACCCTCGACGTGCCCTCCCGCAGCGTCTGCCCGCACTGCCAGACCGCCAAGCTGCCGCACGTGGTGTGCCCGAACTGCGGCTGGTACAAGGGCCGCCAGGCCATCGAGGTCGACTAGGTGGGCCTCCCCGTCGCAGTCGACGCCATGGGCGGCGACAACGCGCCGGGCGAGATCGTCGCTGGCGCTCGTCGGGCTGCCGATGAGCACGGGATCGACATCGTCCTGGTCGGGCCGCCCGACCTCGTCGGTGACACCATGGGGCTCGAGCTCGTGGCGTGCACCGAGGTCATTGGCATGGACGAGGACGCCGCACAGGGCGTTCGACGCAAGAAGGACTCCTCGCTCGTCGTCGCGGCTGAGCTCGTGCGCGACCAGAAGGCCATCGCCATGGTCTCGGCGGGCAACACCGGTGCGACGATGGGAGCAGCGCTCCTCAGGATGGGTCGATTGCGGGGCGTGCACCGACCGTGCATCGCCACCCCGCTGCCTCGCCCCGGTCGAGCACCCGCAGTGCTGGTCGACGCCGGCGCCAATGCCGAATGCAATGCGGCGATGCTGATCCAGTTCGCCCAGATGGCGGCAGCATTCTCGACAGCTCGCTACGGGGTCGAGGATCCCTCGGTGGCGCTGCTCTCCATCGGTGAGGAGTCCTCGAAGGGGACACCCCTCGTCAAGGAGACCCACGGGATGTTGGCCGAGGGGGGCCACGGCATCCGCTTCGTCGGCAACGTCGAGGGCCGGGATCTGCTCGATGCACCTGTCGACGTCATCGTGACCGACGGGTTCACCGGCAATGTTGCGCTCAAGACGCTTGAAGGTTCGCTCAAGTTCCTGATGGGGGCGCTGTTCGAGGTCTTCTCGTCGACCGAGGAGACCAAGGCGGCCACCAACGTGCTGCTGCCGCACCTCGCGCCGCTCGTCGAGGAGC
>CAITOG010000193.1 GCA_903893955.1 uncultured Actinomycetes bacterium | reverse complement strand
GCCGCCACCAACCCCTGGTCAGCCACCGCCACCTGCCGAGGCGCCACCACGAGATCACGCGACGCCGAAGCCCGACCGGCATCGAGAAGAGGGCAGGAACGAACGGCGCTCCGAAGACCAGGAGAACAGGAAGGTAGAACATCTCGACCACATGGAGGATCATGTGGATCCAGAGGTGCTGCATCGAGAGGCCCATGAGCGGGCTCGAGACCATGATGCCAAGAGCGATGAGGCTCCCTTCGTACAGCAGCCCGCGCCGCCGCCAGGTGGCAGCCCGCTGAGCAGACATTCGCCGAGCGAGGCGACGCAACCCCACCTCCTCGATCAGCAGCAGCAGGCCGATGGGCAAGAGCAACGGGCTCGGCCACCAGCGGACTGGCATCGAGGGCATCGACGTGACGACACCCATCACGTGGCTCATTGCGAAGAACCGTACGGGACTGCGATGTGCTGAGTCGCTGCGACCACCCACCGCGTCCCCGCCGGCGCCAAGGTGAGCTCTTTGAGCAGTGAGCCTTCGACCGAGAACGCTGTGACACGCCCGGGACCTCCAGACGTCGCCGATGCCGTCTCCATGACCACCGCCTGGACGTCACGGGGCAGGACCGGACCGAGAGGCGCCGCCACTCCCGCGATAGGAAGGCGAGCTGCGCTGACCCCGCGCGTGCCAACCGCAGCGATCACGTACGACGGCTGCGCACCCGGTGCTGCCGCCACCAGCGCTGTCGAGCGAAGTGAGCTGCTGCGCTGCCGCACGGCCCCACCGAGCTCAAACCCTCCGCCAGTCACTCGTCCAGCCGCCACGACAGGATGCACCCCTCCGATCGAGATGAGCCCGGTAAACGTTCCACTCGGTCCGGCATCGAGGCGTAGGACGCTGACTGGTCCCCGCACCTTGATAGTCCCCGAGTACCAGCCGCTCGAGTCTCGCCTGAAGATCCCGTCGCTCCCCATTCGAGTGCAGGTGGCTCCAACGACGTCGCGACCCCCGGCCACAGCCACGACCGACGTGAGGCCCACGATGGCGCAGCGACGACCTGCGGGAGTTCGTCGCAACGCGGTCACCGAAGTCAGTGTCGTGAACGGCCCGGCAAGTGATGGGCCCACCATGACGGCTCCGCGCCGCGTGACGAGGGCCACGCTCCCATCTGAGGCAACGCTGAGCGATGTCGGCGATACCGCCAATGGCGGGAGGACCTCGCCGGCGCCTGCCGCATGCCCGCTGTCGAGCGGACGCACCGCGGTGTACCTGAGCAGATACCAGGGCAGTACGGCCGCCGCGTTTGCCCCAGGAGATGCGACGACAATGCCGCCGTTGGTCGCCACGCCAGTTGGTGTTGTCAGGACCCACGACCCAGCCGGTCCAGCGGTGAAGGTCTCGAAGAACTTGTTCGCAGGATCATTGAAGTGGCCCATCGGTATCACTGCGACCGAAGTCCCGTCTGCCGTCGAGATCCCGCCCGCAAGCGTGGCGCCACCACTCGGGCCAGCAGTGAGCAGTCCGACAAGCAGCACGATGACGCCCAGCGCGGCCCACGAGCTCCCCCGACGACGGCTCATGAAGTGGCCCGAACCTGCGACACGACCAGCGCCGTGGTGGACCTTCCAAGCACTGAGGTCGATTGCTCGCCGAGCGACGCAGCCCACGTCGCAGCGAGCTGGCCATTTGGACGGATGATGAAGATCGGCTCGGCATGGCTGACCATGCCGCCAGCCCCGAGACTTGTCACGACGACGCCGTAGGCATCCCAGACACGTCGCAGCTCGCTGGAGGATCCGGTCAGGAATCGCCAGTTTGGGACCTGACCCATCCGCTCTTGCGCATCAAATGCTTGGAGCGATGCTGTCGAACGGTAGGTCGGGTTCGAGTTGATCGCGACGAAAGCCACCTTGGACGAGCCTCCGAGCTGCGCCGATGCGGCTTTGAGCTCCTGCGCTTCGATCGGGCAATCTGAGGTGCAGACCGGATCGATGAACGAAAGCACGACAGTGCTGCCCCGGAAGCTGGCCAGCGACACACGTTGGCCAGCCTGATCGGTCAGGGAGAAGTTCGGCGCTCTTCCCTGAAGGCTCGCCACATCGGATCCGGCGGCAAGCGCGGCGTCGATCGATGCACCCGGGATGAGCGGAAGGATGAGCATCCCGATGGAGCCGAAGGCGAACACCCCGATCGAAGCCGATGCCATCGCGACTCGGGTTCGCCGCGTCGTCTCATCGGTCGCGGGCGAGGCTGGCTCGTCGCCCTCAATGCCGACCTTCGATGTGAGCGCCACGCAGATGGCGATGACCAGCAGGCTAGAGGGGATCATCGAGTTCACGTCGGTCCCGACGCCGCCGAAGACGCCGAAGTCCTGGACCACGACCCAGGTCACAAGCGCAAGGAGGCCGTAGGCCCATGCAGCCGGACGCAGCAGCCGGGGCCAACCGACGATGAGCGTCACACCGACGCCGAGCAGCACCGCTACCACGACGGCGTTGAACACCGGTGAGACGTGGAGCGACGCCGTTGCGAACCATCGCTCCGTCGACGCCGTGATCCGAGGTTGCGAGAGCTGGGCCATCTGCTGGGCCATTGAGGCAAGTGCTCCAGGATCCTTCGCTGTCCCACCTGACCAGAAGCCACTACCAGGGAGCGCTTGGACCACGCCGAGCCAGACAAACACCAGGCCGACCGCTCGGGCGAGCCACGTGACGACATCCTTTCGCGCGATCCATGCCGCGGGCAGACCGAGCAACACGCCGGCGAACACGTAGTAGAACGTCGCACCCGGTGCCCCGAAGAGCCACGTCACCGGCGAGACGAACAGGCCACCGAGTCCTGCGCCGAGCACCCAGATCGCGAGCGCCCAGCCTGCAGACGCCCAGCCTGCCGCTCGAGAGAGCCACCCCTCTCGCGCCAGCAACAACCAGGCACCCAGGCCGATCTGGATCCAGATGGTGGCAACTGCACCGACCGTCGGATGGCGAAGCCACGCATCGATCCCGAGGGTCACGAGGTGGGAAAGCGCGCTGGGCGCTGTGGCCACGGTCGGCTGGACGACCTGGGTCGGCAGACCGATCGGCATCGATGGCTGGACCTGGAGCAGCCCATCGACGAGCCACAGCACGCCGAAGCCAACCCGCAGGATCCGTCGTGCGACCGGTTCAGGTGCCTCGCCCGCTGGGAGCGGGTGTCGACGCAGCCACAAGGCTGCGAGCACTGCTGCCCCAACAGCGATGAGGATGACCACGATGAGCTGCCAGCGCAGCATCGAGAGGAAGTGCGTCGTGACCTGTGCGTTGCGAGCCCCAAGGGTGCCACCGCCCATGCCCGTCATGCGTCACTCCCTTGCGGGGTTGCGTGCCCAGCCACCCGCCGACCCTATCGCTCGAGCGTCCTTATGCCAGGGCGGCAGAGAGCACACCGTTGACGAACGAGCCAGACGACGGCGTCGAATAGGTCTTGGCGAGCTCGACCGCCTCATCGATGACCACTGCGACCGGGGGTGGATCTTCACCGCGCAGCTCGCAGAGGGCGAGCTCCATCACCAGGCGATCGATGAGCCCGATCCGTTCGATCGGCCAGTTGGCGGCGGTTGCCTCGATGACACGTCGAGCCTCGTCGCCGTGCTCGCTGGCGAGCCCGACCAACAGCTCACTGTAGGGATCGGGCGCCACTGTGGCCTCGGCGAGCGCGACCCGTGGGTCGAGATGCTTCTGTGCAGCCTCGTAGAGGATCGCAAGGGCGCGCTCTCGTGACTCATGTCGTGTGACCGGCGTCATCAGCTAGCCGTCAGGCTCTGGTCATGTACTCGCCGGAGCGCGTGTCGACCTTGACCAGGTCTCCTTCGTTCACGAATAGCGGCACCTGGATGACGAACCCGGTCTCGAGGGTCGCTGGCTTGCGAGCACCAGACACCCGGTCGCCCTGGACGCCAGGCTCGGTCTCGGTGATCGTCAGCTCAACGGAGGCGGGCAGCTCCACGCCGATGATCTCGTCGCGATACGTCGTCAGGCTGGCGCCGTCACCGACCTTGAGGAAGTGGACTGCGTCGCCGAGGGAGGACGGCGCCACGTTCGTCTGATCGAAGGTCGTCTGATCCATGAAGACATAGTCGTCGCCGTCGCGGAACAAGAGCTGCGCCTCGCGCTTGTCGACGATCGCCTGCTCGAGCTTCTCGTCAGCCCTGAAGGTTCGCTCGATGACCGCCCCTGTCCGGACGTTCTTGAGCTTGGTGCGAACAAAGGCGCCACCCTTGCCTGGCTTGACGTGCTGGAACTCCACCACGTTGAACAGACCCTCGCCGAGGTCGAGGGTCATGCCGTTCTTGAGATCGTTCGTCGAGACTGCCATCAGGCAACAACTTCCTTCGTGAATCTGGTCAGGGGCTCTGCGCCATCATCGGTGACCACCAAGGTGTCTTCGATCCGAACTCCGCCGACTCCAGCGACGTACACACCGGGCTCGACGGTCACGACGGCGCCGGGCTCCAAGATAGCCGTGGCCTTGGCGGCGACCCACGGCGCTTCGTGGATGTCGAGCCCCACGCCGTGGCCGGTCGAGTGCTCGAAACGCTCTGCCATGCCCGCTGCAGCGATGATGTCTCGGCAGACAGCGTCCACAGAGCCGGTGGTGACCCCGGGCTGGACCGCGGCGACGCCTGCGGATTGAGAGGTTGCGACCAGGTCGAAGATCTCCTTGAGCTTCCCGGTGGGCAGGCCTCCGACGACGAAGGTCCTCGTCATGTCGGAGCGATAGCCCTCGAAGGTTGCGCCGAAGTCGACGACCACAGGATCGCCATTCTCGATGCGGCGGGCGCTGGGATGATGGTGCGGCTTCGCAGAGTTCTCGCCCGAGGCCACGATCGTCTCGAAGGCCACTGACTCAGCTCCTCGTCGTCGCATCGCCGAGTCGAGCGCAAGGGCGAACTCCTGCTCCTCGAGCGTCGAGGTGGCTGCGGCCGCCAGCATCGGCAGCACCTCAGCCAAGGCGTCATCTGCGATCGAGGCAGCACGCCGCATGCGATCGATCTCGCCGCCGTCCTTGACCTCACGGAGCGCTTCGACGATGCCAGCTGATCGAACGGCGTCCCGCCCCAGGCGCTCTTGCCATGCCACCGCCTGTGCCCAGGTCACGTCCTCGGCCTCGAGGCCGACTCGAGCTGCCCCAGCGAGCCGTTCGAGCAGTGCAGTCCGCTGCTCCTCAGCTCCCCCGATCTCGATTGCCACACGTCCCCCGATCCCGGCGGCGTCGACCTGCTCGCCAGCCTGGGTCCGGTAGCGACCATCTGTCGTGAGCACCACGTCGGCCTCGGTGACCGCAACGATTCCTGCCGAGCCGGTGAAGCCCGTCAAGTAGCGAACATTGGTGAGGTTGGTCACCAAGAGGCCGTCGAGCTCGTTCGCAACAAGCGCCAGCCGGAGCCGATCAAGTCGTCGGTCGAAGTCGAGCGGTCGAAGGTCAGCCATCACGCATCCTCCTCAAGGAGTCGAGCGACCGCCTCGATGGCCAGCTCGTAGCCGAGGCCGCCAAACCCGGCGACGACGCCATTGGCGACAGGTGCGATGAACGACGTGTGGCGAAACGGCTCCCTCGCAGCCGGGTTCGACAGGTGGACCTCGATGACAGGGCCGTCGAACGCCGCCAAGGCATCGTGGAGCGCCACCGACGTGTGGGTCAGGGCGCCTGCGTTGATGACGATCGCCGCGACATCCTCTCGAGCGGCATGGATCGCCTCGATCAGGACGCCCTCGTGGTTCGACTGCAGATGCTCGAGGACGAGACCGTGGCGCTGCGCGACCTCGCGTGCTGTCGAGACGTGGTCATCGAGGTTCGCAGTGCCGTAGATCGCCGGCTCTCGCTCGCCGAGCAGGTCAAGGTTGGGGCCAGAGAGCAAGAGCACCTTCGACGTCATGATCCGGCTCCCATCTCGTTGAGCGTAGCGATGACCGCTTCCTCGCTGACACCACTGACGGGCACGACACCCTCCGGGCCGTCGAGCACGAAGGTGAGATCATGGTGCGCCTTCTTGTCGCGGCGCATCGCTCCCACGAGCGATGCGGCATCGACGCCAGCTGGCAGCTGGGTGCTGAGATCGAAGCCGCCGACCACCGTCCGGTGGAGCTGGACACGGGCCGCGTCGATTCGTCCGAGCCGCTGCGCCAGCTCCGCTGCGAACACAAGACCGATCGCCACCGCCTCGCCGTGACGAAGTCGAGCCGCACCTGAATCCACGCCTGCGGCCCGATCCTCGAGACCGACCGCCTCGAGGGCGTGCGCCAAGGTGTGCCCGTAGTTGAGCACCATCCGGCGACCACCCTCGCGTTCGTCCTCGGCGACCACGTCGGCCTTGATCGCGGCGCACCGCGCCACCTGCTCCTCAAGTGATTCCCCGAGGATGGCAGCGGATGGCTCGTCGCTGCCCAAGAAGGCGTACTTGGCCATCTCGCCGCGACCACAGGCCCACTCCCCCGGGGCCAGACTCGAGAGCGTCTCGGTGTCGGCGAGCACCCCGATCGGCTGCCAGAACGCGCCGACGAGATTCTTTCCCTCGGGGAGGTTGACGCCGGTCTTGCCGCCGATGGAAGCATCGACCTGGCTCAACAAGGTGGTCGCCACCGTGAGGTAGGCGATCCCTCGGTGGTAGGTCGCTGCGGCGAAGCCGGTCACGTCGCTCACCAGCCCGCCGCCGAACGCGACGACCAGATCCTGTCGGGAGAGCTCAG
>CAITOG010000192.1 GCA_903893955.1 uncultured Actinomycetes bacterium | reverse complement strand
AGCACGTGGCCTCCGAGCCCTCGCCCTTCGTCGGCTCCCTCCAACCTGGACCGCAGGGATGCGGCAGCGATATCCCAACTCACAGTTCTGGCGGTGCTCGGACCCCTACCTCATCGCCATCTACCTGGCCAACGCCAGGCACTCCCGGCACTATGGACGCTGCGGTGTCGACACCCTCATCGTGGCGTCTGAGAGAACCAGGGCTCGAGTGATCGACGACGACCTCGGCTGGCACGAGCTCTTGACCGGACGGATCGACGTCGTCTCGGTCCCAGGAGGCCATTGGTCCTTCTTCGCTCCCCCACATGCCGAGGCCACGGTCGCTGCTCTCGACCAAGCGCTGCTGCGCGCCGACGAGCGGTACGCAGCGGAGTGACGAGCTCGGTCTACTCCTGCCGCCGGGAGCGCCTCGCTGCTGCCTCGACCACGTCGATGCCCGGTCCATGCCCGTCGAGGACGAGCCGGTAGGGTGCCGTCGTGGTCCGTCGACGAGAGGCACACAACGACGGTCGTCCGACCATCCAGACCCGAGCGGGGGAAGGCAGCGAGATCGCCGAGGTCACCATTCTCGGCTCGGGGTCTCGGCCTCCGCTCGTGTACCTCCACTGTTGGCCAGCTGACACCGAGCACATGGGGGCGCTGGCCTCCGGGCTCGAGGACCGCCAGGTCATCTCGCTCCCGCCGCCACCTCGAGTCCATGGTCGCTATCCCACTGACTTTGGACAGTGGGCGACGCACTACGACCGCCTGATCGACTCGCTCGAACTCGACGGACCGCTCTACCTCGCAGGGTGGTCGGTCGCGTTCCACTTCTGCTTCGAGATCGCACGACGTCGGGCCGACGGAGAGAGGCCGTGCCGCCTGCTGGTCTCGATCGACAGCGAGGGCCCAGATGTCCACGCCAACCCCCGCAACCTCCGGCGACTGGCGGCGAAGCTCGATGATGCAACGACATGGCCAGAGGCTCGTTCGATCCTGGTCGACGATGTGGGGCGCAACATCATCCAGACGAGCGAGTCAGCAGTGCAGCTCGCCATCCCTGCGAGGTGGCGGGTCGCCATGGCGGCTCGCCACCCAGCATCAGCCTTCTGGTGGAAGGCCTCGAGCCGCCTTGCGCCGCTGAGGATCGCGAGCTTTGGCCAGTGCCATCGCTACCAGGCGATTCCGACGCCTGCGCTCATCTTCGCCACCTCGAGGACGATCAGCCGGCACACCGACGAGATGCTCGGCTGGCGGCACCTGCTTGTCGGTCCTGTCGAGGTGGTTCCTGTCCCAGGAAGCCACTGGACGCTGCTCGACCATGCGCGCGGCCCCAACCTCGTCGCCCGTCTCGACGCTACGCTTCGTGCTGCCGACGAGTTGGGAAGCTAGGGACGCTCGTCCTGGCGCGCTGCCGCCTGTCGAGCCACCGCAAGCAGCCCCGCAGCGAAGCGCTGCTCGTTGCGAGTGGTGTTTGCACCGTGCACCCGACGAAAGATGGCAAGGTGCTCGGCGGCGATCAGCTGTGCACCGGCAGCCCGTCGGCGCCCGACGAAGTCGATGAACTCCGCCGCCTGGAGCACCTCATCGAATCCCCCGCACTCGATGAAGTCGAGGCGCCGAAAGGT
>CAITOG010000191.1 GCA_903893955.1 uncultured Actinomycetes bacterium | reverse complement strand
TCCACGGCACGCCAGAGCAGAAGGCGAAGTACCTGCGCAGCCTCTTCACCGGTGAGGAGATCTGGTGCCAGCTGTTCTCTGAGCCGGGAGCTGGCTCCGACGTCGCAGGTCTGGCCACGAGGGCTGTGCGCGATGGCGACGAGTGGATCCTGAACGGTCAGAAGGTCTGGACGACCCTCGCACACCTGTCGCGCTACGGCCTGATCCTCGCCCGGACCGATCCCGACCAGCCCAAGCATGCCGGGATCACGTGTTTCCTCGTCGACATGCAGGCGCCCGGTGTCGACGTGCGACCGCTGTACCAGATGACCGGCGAGGCGGAGTTCAACGAGTGCTTCTTCACCGACGTGCGCGTCTCCGACGCGGATCGTCTCGGCGACGTCGGCAAGGGCTGGGGCGTGGGCATCACGACGTTGATGAACGAGCGAGTGTCGATCGGCGGCAACGTGCCGCCTCGGGGTTCTGGACCCATCGCTCACGCCGTCGAGACGTACAAGGAGCGCTTCGGCGACTCGACCTCCGCGGCCGCCATGGTGGCTCGCGACGAGCTGCTCCAGCTGTGGGTCCGCTCTGAGGTGGTACGCCTGACGAACAAGCGTGCCTCTGACAACCGCAAGGCCGGAACCCCTGGTCCGGAAGGCTCTGTTGCCAAGCTCGCCTACGCTGAGCTGAACCAGGACATCTACGCCGCCGCTGTGGCGATGATGGGGCCCGAGGGGATGCTCTACAGCTCGGAGTACCCACTCGTGCGCCCAGCACACACTGCGATGGGGACGTGGGACATCCGTAAGGCCTTCTTGCGGGTGCAGGCGAACTCGATCGAGGGCGGCACCAGCATCATCATGCGCAACATCCTCGGCGAGAGGGTCCTTGGCCTGCCGGGCGAGCCACGGGGTGACAAGGACGTCGCCTGGTCGGAGATCCCTCGGAGCTGAGACTTCTGTCAGGTAGCATGACAGGACGCCACGTTGTCTGAAGAGGGGTCCTGCTATGGAGGTCATCACGCTCGGGACGGGGAGCCCGCTGCCCGATCCGAACCGAGCCGGGCCTGCCACCCTGATCAAGGCGGAGGGAATGCACCTCCTCTTCGACACTGGTCGAGGTGTCCTCATGCGCTGTGCCAGCGCTGGAACGGGGGCAGCCTTCCTGAGCGCTGTGTTCCTCACGCACCTGCACTCAGACCACATCACCGACCTCAACGACGTGATCACTTCACGATGGGTAATGTCGCCGACGCCGAACCCGCTGCGTGTCTTCGGGCCGCCGGGGACCGAGAAGGTCGTCCGCTCGCTGCTTGACATGCTGGAAGACGACATCTCATATCGGCTCGAGCATCACGCTGATCTCACTTGGCAGCCGCCGGTCGAGGTGGTCGAGGTGACGAGCGGCCACGTCCTCGCCGAGGGCGGGGTGACCATCACCGCTGAGCCGACCGATCACTCTCCGGTGCGACCGACCGTGGGCTACCGCGTCGAGCACGGCGGCGGCACGGTTGCGATCGCAGGCGACACCGTCCCGTGCGACGGCCTCGACCGGCTCGTGATGGGGGCGGACGTCTACGTCCAGACGGTGCTTCGCCCATCGCTCGTCGAGCAGGTTCCGATGCAGCGATTCAAGGACACGATCGACTACCACTCATCGGTCGTCGAGGCCGCCGAGACTGCGGCGCGTGCTGGCGTCGGGACGCTGGTGATGACCCATCTTGTCCCGGCACCCTTTCCGGGCACCGAGGGGGAGTGGGTTGCAGAAGCCGCTGCGCACTTCGGCGGCGAGATCGTGCTGGCGCAGGATCTGACGTCCATCGAGGTGCCCTCGAGCTAGCTGAGGCGACCCTCGAGGTGCACGGCGAAGAAGCCGAGGGCACGGCGCCATGCGTCGGCCGCCGCATCGTGGTTGAAGTGATCGGGCCGGGCGTCGCAGTTGAAGCCGTGCCCTGCATTGGCGTAGCGAACGATCTCGGTCTCGACGGCTAGCGCGTGGGTGGCGGCCCGGAGTGCCTCGACCTGGTCGACCGGGATGCCGGCATCCTGATCGCCATAGAGCCCGAGCCAAGGGACGGAGACCTCGCTTGCAAGGTCGACGAGCGAGGGGAGGCCGAAGCGCCCCTCGGTCACGCCACCGCCGTAGAAGGTGACTGCTGCGCCGATGCCGGGACGGGTTGCGGCGAAGAAGGCGACGCTGCCGCCCATGCAGAAGCCCACCACACCGATCTCGCGCGCGTTGAACCCCTCGGCGGCCACCACACCGATCGTCGCGTCAAGGTCGGCTGCGATCCCCTCGGGGCTGAGTGAGCCCATGGCCTCGAGAAGATCCGCCCGACGACCGTCATCGCTGATGGCGTCGTAGCCGAACACGGGGGAGCCGTTGCGGTGGTAGAGCGCCGGGGCGATGGCACGGTAGCCGTCAAGGGCAAGTCGGTCGCAGATCTCGCCGATGTGGTCGGTGAGGCCGAAGGCCTCCTGCACCACGATGATCGCTCCTCTGGGCTGGACGCCGACCGGCGAGGCGATCAAGCCCGGGAAGCTGCCGTCCTTGGCCGGGATGCTGAGCGCGTGTGCCATCAGTCGAAGCTGGGCCCGTCGATGCGTGTGCGCTTGAGCTCGTAGAAGCCGGGTGTTCCGGCCACGAGCACCACGCCGTCGTAGAGCTTGCCTGCGGTCTCGCCTCGAGGGATGGGGGTCACCACCGGGCCGAAGAAGGCGACGCCCTCGACGTGGAGCACTGGGGTGCCGACGTCCATGCCGACCGGGTCCATGCCGGCGTGGTGGCTGGCTCTGAGCGCCTCGTCGAGGCCCTCGTCGTGAGCGGCAGCTGCGAGCGAGGCATCGAGGCCAGCCTCAGCCAGCGACTCAGCGATGATGGCGTCGGTGTCGGAGCGTCCCTGGTTGTGGATCCTGGTGCCGAGCGCTGTGTAGAGCGGGCGAAGGACCTCGGGCCCAGCACTCTGCTCGGCGGCGATGCACACGCGCACCGGCCCCCAGGCCTTCTTCATCAGCTCGACGTACTGCTCGGGCAGATCCCTGCCCTCGTTGAGCACCGCGAGCGACATCACATGAAACCGGGTCGTCACCGGTCGAACCTGCTCGACCTCGAGCATCCACCGAGAGGTGATCCACGCCCACGGGCAGAGCGGGTCGAACCAGAGATCAACGGGGGTGGTCTCGTCACTCATGTGTCGCGGTCTCCTTGCGATGGGGCTCAGCTTCGAACCCTACCGGCCGGCAAAGGCTGCGACGACGCTCCTCACCGCAGCCATCACGCCCGCCACAGTGGGGAGATGGAGCGACTCGTCTGGCCCATGTGCGTTCGAGCCTGGGCCGAGGACCCCGGTCACGAGGAACTGCGAGCTCGGGAAGCGCTGGCCGAGCTCGGCGAGGAACGGGATCGACCCACCTTCGCCCATCGTGCCCGGCGCTCTCGAGAAGACGGCACGAGACGCGTGGTCGATCGCATCGACGAGCCATCGCTCTGGCTGCGGGGCGACCCACCCCTGGGCTGGATGGCCTGCCTCGACCGTGACCCGAGCACCTGCCGGCGGATCTGCCGCCAGGGCTGCGACCAACGACTCGGTGGCCAGCACGGCATCGACGTTCGGCGGAATCCGAAGGGAGAGACGGGCGCTGGTGGACGCACGCAGCACGTTGCCTGCGTCGGCGAGCGGTGGCGCGCCCTCGAGGCCCGTGACGGCAAGGGCGGGCGACCACGACTGGCGCAGCAGCCGGTCGGTTCCATCGCGACCCATCAGCTCGAGACCAGGCACGGTTGGGAAAGCGCTGCCCAAGGGGTCGCCGAGCTCGTTGGCCACCTGGGCGGCGGCTGCCAGCAGGTGGTCGGGAGGTTGAGCGTCGAGCTCAGGGAGGAGCACCTGGCCGGTGAGCGGATCTTCGATGCGATCGAGGAGCTGACGAAGGAGTCGAAACGAGCTCGGGACGACGCCACCGGCCTCGCCAGAGTGGACGCCGTGGGCGAGGACCTCGACACTGACGTTGACCACGACGTTGCCCCGCAGTGAGCTGGTCACCCAGAGGCGATCGAAGTCGAGCGCACCTGAGTCGAGGCAGATGACGAGTTCGACGCTGCCGAGCTGCTCGGCGAGCGCGTCGAGATGGACCGTGAGATCAGGGCTGCCGCTCTCCTCGCTCGCCTCGACGAGCACCACGCAGTGGGGAAGTGCCCTGCCCGCTCCTGCAAGCTCCTCGAGGGCGAGAAGCGCGGCGAAGAGTGCGTAGCCGTCGTCGGCGGTGCCGCGACCGAAGAGGAGGTCGCCACGCCTGACCGGCGTGAATGGGTCGAGCCCTGGTGACCAGTCGCCCAAGGGAGGCTGCTTGTCGAGATGCCCATAGATGAGCACGGTCTCGGTCGAGGTGGGGCTCGTCGCTGGGATGTCGACGACCAGTGCGGGGGTGGCGTCGCCTGCTCGGCTGGTCGACACGCTGAGGCCATCGATCGAGCGAGTCGCAGCCCAGCCAGCGAAGAGGCCGATCGCCTCCTCGATGGCACCGTGCTCGCGCCAGTTGGCATCGAAGTCTGGAGAGAGGCACTCGATGCTGACGTATTCGCACAGGGCCTCGAGCGCCTCGGCCTCGAATCGGGCCATGAGGGCAGGGAGCGTCGGTTCCATAGACCGACCGCTATCGGGGCAGGGTGCCGCCCGACTCCCGGGCGACGTCGACCGCCCGCCAGCAGTACCAGG
>CAITOG010000190.1 GCA_903893955.1 uncultured Actinomycetes bacterium | reverse complement strand
CGAGTACCTCTACTGGGTCGGCTGTGCCGGTGCGCTCGACGACCGGGGTAAGAAGCAGGCCGAGGCGACTGCTCGCATGCTGCACCGTGCAGGCGTGACCTTCGGCATTCTCGGTCCCAAGGAGTCCTGCACCGGTGACCCAGCTCGTCGATTCGGCAACGAGTACCTCTTCCAGGAGGTCGCCAAGGCCAACATCGAGACGCTCCACGAGGCGAAGGTCACCAAGATCGTGGCCACCTGCCCCCACTGCTTCAACACCATTAAGAACGAGTACTCGGCGCTCGGTGGCGAGTTTGAGGTCATCCACCACGCAGACCTGCTGAGCCACCTCGTCGGTTCAGGTCGTCTCACACCTGGGACGAACTACTCGGGCACCGTGACCTATCACGACCCGTGCTACCTCGGTCGCCACAACCGGATCTTCGACGAGCCGCGCAACGTGCTCGACGCCATCCCCGGCGTCAAGCAGGTCGAGATGGGTCGCTGCCGCGAGAAGGGCTTCTGCTGCGGCGCCGGCGGCGCCCGCATGTGGATGGAGGAGAACATCGGCAAGCGGGTCAACATGGATCGCACCATGGAGGCCCTGGGCACCGGTGCCGACATCGTCTCGACGGCCTGCCCGTTCTGCATGATCATGCTCGACGACGCTGTCCAGGCCAACGGCAAGGGCGACGAGGTCCGCGAGATGGACATCTCCCAGGTGGTCGAGGAGTCACTGCTCGAGGCGACGGCTGCGGCGGCGACGGCGCCAGAAGCTTCCGAGACGCCAACTCCCACCGAAGAGTAGGAACCATGCCCTCGAGCGCATCGACGAGGTGCGTCGTGTGGGCGACGGTGAGGAACTCCTAGCTCGGGCACGGCGTGCTCGCCGTGGGGAACCGTTGGATCTCGAAGCTGGTCCAGCTCGGGGCGTGCACGATGTTGGTGAGCGCCCGACCGAAGGTGAGTGGCGCCGTGATGGCCTGCAGGTAGGCCGCCGGGAGTGGGCAGGCCAGCTGCCGCCGGGCCGCGAGCACCGTCGGGCCAAGGTGACCGCCGAGCACGTTCTCTTCGCCGGGGAGCCCGAACCGGGCGATCATCCAGAACAGGCGACTCGGGTCGTTGTGGCCGGGACGACCATGGTCGGGGAGCTTGGTGAGGTGACCGCCGATCGGGTTGGCGAGGGATCGGCGGTCGAAGAGGTAGACGTCGTCGCCGGCGAACCAGCCCATGACGCCGATGTTGCCTGCTGGCACGATGAGCGTCGAAGGCAAGGGGCTGTGGGCTTCGACGAACTTGGCCGGGTTTTGGGCGTCGGGCAGCTCAGACCTGCTCGACAGTACGACCATGGCCTTGGTCCCTGACGGGATCCGGTGGGCGGCCGCAGCAAGGACGCTGCCATAGCGGGCCCACGCCGAGCGCTCGTAGTCAGCCGGGCTGACGGGATGAGCATTGCGACTCAGGTAGATGTAGACACCTCGTTCGTTGGCAATCAGGTTCTTGCCGATGAGTCGCTCGGGGTAGCGCAGAGTCCAGCAGCTGATCGCCGAGAACGCGACGGCGACCACCAGCGGGAGCGTGCGATCGAACTTGTCGGACAGGTCGAGCCACGTCACCATGCTCAGTGCGAACAGACCGGGCAGCAGCATCCGTGCGTGCATGAAGTCGCCGCCGATCAGCACGACGTACGCAGCATCGAGGAGACCGGCACCCACGAGCAGCGACACGATCATCACGTCACGGTGCCCGTCGTCGGCTCGCCACCACCGCACCATTCGCCAGATGGTCACCGGCAAGAGGACCACCATCGGCACCCAGAGCCACGTGGGCGAGAGCGTGTCGCCCAGGTAGACAAGCCCCTGATGAAGCCTCGGCGTGAAGGCGGACTTGGTGATCGCTGTGTTGGGCACGAGCATCCCGTAGTACGCCATTCGCGCCAGCTCCCCGAGCGCCATGGGCCCGAGGAACCACGCAATGAGCCGGACCCGCCGCCACCGACCACCACCTTCCTGGACGATGAGGACACCGGCGAAGATGCAGACCGAGAACAGCAGCAT
>CAITOG010000189.1 GCA_903893955.1 uncultured Actinomycetes bacterium | reverse complement strand
CTCCGAGAGCCAGGAGCGGATGCTCGCCATCGTCACGCCGGCATCGCTGCCCAAGGTCATCGAGCTGTGCGATCGCTGGGAGGTGGCGGCCACGGTCGTTGGCCGGGTCACCGATCCAGGCCTCGACGTCGACGGCGAGCCGATCGGTATGCTCAGGATCCGTGATGGCTTCGACGGCCCTGTCCTGGCCGAGGTGCCCGCAGCATCCTTGGCTGACGACGCCCCGCTCTATGAGCGACCGCTAGCGGAGCCGACCAATCGCGCCGAGGTCGCAGCCGACGACCCGACCAATGACGCCGAGCGGCTCGACGCCAGCCAGGCGCTGCTCTCGCTGCTGCTCGACCCGGTCGCTGTCTATCGTCAGTACGACCACCAGCTGTTCTTGAACACGGTGGTCGGACCAGGAGCAGACGGCGCGCTGCTCAGGCTCCAGGGACCGGGCCTGCCGATCTCGGCGAGAGGGATGGCGCTCTCGACTGACTCCAACCCGCGCTGGTGCGCTCTCGACCCCCGCCGCGGCACTGCAGCGACAGTGGCGGAGGGGTTGGCCAACGTGGCGGTGACCGGTGCCACAGGGGTGGCGGTCGTCAACTGCCTCAACTTCGGCAACCCCGAGCACCCTGAGGTGATGTGGCAGCTCTCCGAGGCTATCGACGGTATGGGCGACGCCTGCCGCGCCCTTGGCCTCCCCGTCATTGGTGGCAACGTCAGCCTCTACAACGAGTCCGGTGGCGTCGACATTGACCCGACCCCGGTGATCGGGACGCTCGGCTTGCTCGAGTCACTCGTGGACCGCCCGCCGTCCCTTGCGTGGGCCGGGGGCCAGCAGGTGCTGCTGGTCGGGCAGCGGGCAGCAGCGGGGGAGCGGGCACATCTCCTCGGTGGCAGTCGCCTGGCGGTCGAGGTGATGGGACGACGTGGCGGCGAGCTGTTCGACCTCGACCTCGACGCGGTTCAAAGCGCGGCTGGGCTCGTGTCCTCGCTGGTGGCCAGCCACGCTGCAGGCCAGGGCGGCTCGGTGGGCGCCGTCCATGACGTCGGCGCAGGCGGGCTGGCGGTGGCGCTGGCCGAGATGGCAATCGCCGGCGGCGTCGGTGCACAGATCACTGGCATCGGCTCGATCCCCGAGCTCTTCTCGGAGCGGCCCGGGCGGTACCTTTTGGCCACCGACGACGCCGAGGCGGTGCTTGGCGCGGCCACGGCAGTTGGCGTCGAGGTGGTGCTCATCGGATCTGTCGGTGGCGACGAACTCGTGATCGACGACCTCGTCCGGGTGTCGGTGGGCGAGCTGGCTGCGCGGTATGCCTCCGCACTGCCGAACGCGCTCGATCAGGCTGGCTGAGCGGCGCTCAGGCCTCCACAGCCACAAGCGCGTCTCGACGGGCCTTGAGCTGCTCGATGACGTTGTCGGGCACCTTGAGCTCTCGGGGCGTGCCGCGGGCCGCCCGCAGGCCGATGCCGATCTCAAGGTCCTTCTTTGCGGTGCCGTGGTAGTCGGAACCCCCTGTCGCCACGAGGCCGTGTCGGCGACACAGGTCGAGGACGAGCTCGGTCTCCTCAGGCGTGTGGCGTGAGTAGTAGGCCTCAGCGCCCACGATGCCCTGCGACGCGAGCTGGCCGAGGATCGGGTCCAAGATGGCGCGCTTGTCCTCGAGGCTGAGCACGCTGCCGTCGGCGGGTGCCTTGCAGAAGGAGATGATCGGGTGGGCGATCACCGTCACCGCACCTGACCGTCGAGCGGCTTCGGCTGCCTCGGCCGGGGTCCGGTTGGCCTTGGGGATGTAGCCCGGTGCCCTGGCGTCCAAGAGGTCGTCGAAGACCTGCTGGGTGGAGGTGAACGAGGCGGGGATGTCGTCGCGGGTCACCTTGGCGGGCTTGCCTCCCTCTGGGTACGCCTCGATCAGGGCAGCGGCGAAGTGGGGT
>CAITOG010000188.1 GCA_903893955.1 uncultured Actinomycetes bacterium | reverse complement strand
GGAGTACGAGAAGTCCTGGACCGCTCCCGCGGCGGAGACCTCCTGTGTCGGTGCTGAGGTGTCGAGTAGATAGCTGAAGGACCGGTGGGGCTGGGTCAGGGTCGCCCCGCAATGCGCGCCAAGATCAGTAGCGACGCTCGAACCCTCGCTCCAGCAGAGGCGGCCGTCGCTTCATCTTGATGCTGTCCTCCTCGCCCCATTCTGGGGCATCGGACTCGCACAAGAGGTGGCTCAGTTCACGGGGACCCCGTCAGATCAGCAAACGGCTCGCCTTGGGCCATTTCTGTCACGATCCCGGCAACGCTCGATCGCATTTCCCCAGGTCAAGAGTGGTGGGCCGTACAGTCTGAGGTTCCATAGTTTCTGGGATCTAGAACTGACAGAGATCGTTGACACCTAGGTTCTCCCGAAACTGGGAGGATCCATGAACGAACAAGAGCTTCAGCGAGGCGCACGACACCGCCTGGCGGTGATCCGACACTGCCAAGAAGTCACCCACAACGTCTCGAAGACATGCCGCTACTACGGCATCAGCCGCAGCTGCTACTACCGGTGGCTCCAGCGCTATGAGGAGGGCGGCGAAGAGGCCCTGCGGGAGCGCTCACGAGGGCCGATCAACCGCCCCCGGGCCACTCGTGACGAGGTCGTTGCCAAGATCCTCTACCTGCGCAGCCACTACCACTTCGGGCCGGAGAAGATCTCGATGTACCTGGCTCGCTACCACGGCATCTCGGTGTCGAACTCGGGGGTCTGGCGGATCTTGAAGCGGGCCGGCATGAACCGCCTGCCCCGTTCACAGCGCCACAAGCCCCACGCCAAGCGCTGGAAGCGCTACGAGATGCCGCAACCCGGTCACCAGGTCCAGATCGACGTGAAGTTCATCGCCCCGATCCCTGGGGTGACCAAGAGGCGCTTCTACCAGTACACCGCCATCGATGACTGCACGAGGCGGCGGATCCTCAAGGTCTTCGAGCGCAACAACTCGCGATCGGCCATTCAATTCGTCGACTTCGTCTGCGAGCGTCTGCCGTTCCAGGTGGAGCGGATCCAGACCGATAACGGCTCGGAGTTCCAGAAGGACTTCCACTGGCACGTCATCGACAAGGGCATCGAGCACGTCTACATCAAGCCGCGCACACCACGGCTCAACGGCAAGGTGGAGCGATCCCACCGGATCGACAACGAGGAGTTCTACTCCCTGCTCCGAGGCGTGGTGATCGACGACGCTCAGCTCTTCACGGAGAAGATCGCTGAGTGGGAGCGCTTCTATAACTACGATCGGCCGCACGGCTCGCTCGGCGGCAAGACGCCCTACGAGCGATTCAAGCAAGTGACAACCAACGGATGAACCCGGATGTCTCCGATCATCGTCAGTTGCACAGTGGTGGGCCGTACAGGACTTGAACCTGTGACCCCTTGCGTGTCATGCAAGTGCGCTACCAGACTGCGCCAACGGCCCTCGATCGACACTCTACCACTGGCGCCGTCAAGGCCAGCCGTGCCGAGTCAGTCGAGCGAGAGCACCTGGCCAGCGATCGGCCAGTCGAAGTCCCGCTCGTCCATCGGCTCACGCCCCTTGTCCAAGAAGAACTGATTTAGAGAGACCGCCCATGTCCGGTGCCACTCGACCTGGTCACGCATCAGCTGCGCAAGCGATGCAGCTTCCACCGCAGAGTGACGTGAGCTGAGGGCGAGCAGGACGCGTGCTGACGCTTCAGCATCACCAGCCGCGTCATGCGCGGCTGCGTTGCTCACGCCGTACTCATCGCACACGAGGTCGAGGGTCTTCTTGCCCTTGCGGTACTTCTCGAAGTGGCGATCGAGCACCAGAGGATCCACGACTGGTCCGTTCCAGCCACGCTCCTCGAGCCCACGCCCATCGATGGATCGAAGCCGGGCGTCCATCATCGTCAGGTCGTAGTTCAGGTTGAAGCCGACGAGGGGGACCTCGCGAGTGGACGCGTCGAGAAGAGCAGCGGTGATGAGCTCGACGGCGTCGACCATGGCCATGCCCTCGGCTACGGCACGCTCATCGGAGATCCCATGGACCGCTTGCGCTCCTGGAGGGATCGGCCGCCCAGGGTTGACGAGTCGGTGGACCTGCTCGATCACCTCTCCGTCGTCGAACCTCACGAGCGCAAACGACACCGGCACATCGTTGAAACGATCGACACCAGTGGTCTCGAGATCGAAGGCCAGCAGTTCTCCGGAGAGCCACGAGTTCGTCACGGCAATGAGTCTGCCATGGGGCAGTGACCCGCCACTGATGTCTTCTAGAGCTGTCCCGCTGCTTCGAGAGCCTTGCGCATCTGCTCATGCACAGCGTTGACAGCTTGGAGGGGCCGGATCAGTACCTTGAACTCCGTGATCATGCCGGCATCGTCACAGGTGATGATGTCCACGCCGTTGACGAGCGTGTCGCCGATCCACGTCTCGAACTCGAGCACGGCATGATGGCCGGCCAGGACCTGCTTCACGTAGCGGAACCGTCGCTCAGATCCATTCGACCCACTCGGCGCCACTCCACCGCCGGCCAAGGTCGAGCCCGCTGCGGTGAGGTAGGTCTTGGTGATCTCCCTCCCACGCTGTGGGGTGAAGACGATAGGTGACAAGAAGACGCACTCGTCATGGAGAAGCGAATCCAGCCCGCCCTCGAGGTTGCCTCGCAAGAAGTCGTGCCAGCGCTCGACAGTGTTCTCGATGATCTCGTTGTCTGCCATGTCCTGACCCTAGGTCCAGACACCCACGCGGCGTAGAGAAGCAGCTACTGGACCCGGCACGGAGAGACGTTCAGGATCACGTTCGGGATGTTGTACGACGTGTTCGTGCACGCATCTGTTGGTGGCTGCGTCCAGACTCCGTTCGACGAGCGGAGCAGGAACGCGCTGTCGTACTGGGAGTTCGTCATCGCTCCAGCTGCCCAGCCCTTGGCGCATTGGACATCAACGACGGTCTCACCGGCAGGAAGTGCGGCTTGGATCGCCGGCTTGGTACAGGCCGCCATTGCACCAGCAGACGTGGTCGTGGTTGCTGGCACCGTCGTGGAGGTCGGCGTCGCCCCACAGACCTTGCGATGCGCCTTGACCGCTGCGAGGAGCTGACCTGCGGTGTTGGGGCCGTAGATCCCGTCTGCGTTGAGTCCCGTTGCCCTCTGGAAGGCGGCGATCGCCGTTGCGGTTCCCTTCCCGCCAATGCCATCGATCTTGCCCGTGTAGCAACCGACTGCAGCCAAGCTGGTCTGAATCGCCTTGAGCTTGAGGGCAGCAGCAGCTGAGGATGTGGTCGAGGTGGTGCTCGCTGAGGTAGTCGACGTCGATGAGCTCGAGCTGCTCGAGCATCCTGCTGCACCAAGGCCGAGGAACAGCAGCGCCGGAAGGACGAGCTTCGAGAGTCGAGCGGTTCGAGTGCTGGTCATGATGGTCCTCCTTGTGCGACGACGTCACACGCTATCGAGCCACCTTCGCTCGATCGTGGACCTTCCCATCACGACGCATGCAACAGCCGGCATGTAGGAAGGAGGGATGGCCGAACGGACCGACGTCGAGCTCCTCCCCTCTCGAATCTCCCCTTCGAGGGTCTCTGACTTCAAGCAGTGCCCGAAGCTCTTCCACTTCAAGACCATCTTGAAGATCCCGACACCGGGCACCGTGGCGACCGCGCGGGGCACCACCACCCACACCGTGCTTGAGAGGATCTTCGATCTCGCCCACGAGCACCGCACCGCGGAGATGGCGCAGCTCTTCGTTGAGCCGGCGTGGCGGACGATGCTCGAGCCAGTCGGGGATCGCAGCGTCGTTGGCCCTGAGACTCCCGAGTTCCTGATCCGGGAGGCCGGTGGGCTTTGGGCCGATGTGCTGGCCACCGACCCTGACCGACAGGCCATCCTCCTCGAGCGTGCAGCTGAGTACGTCGAAATCGCGCCACCTGGCTCACGCCAGGAGCGCGAGGTCATCGATGGGGCCCGAAAGGCCGTCGACACCTACTTCCTCGTCGAG
>CAITOG010000187.1 GCA_903893955.1 uncultured Actinomycetes bacterium | reverse complement strand
GGCTTCTCGACGCTCAGCTCGGTGTCGTGTGCCGATTCCCAAGACTGCGTGGCCGTCGGTCCGAATGCCACAGCCGCCTCGGACACGAACGCGCCCGCCAATGCCATCTCGACCCAAGACGGGGGCCTGACTTGGCAGCCGGTCACCATGCCGTTGGCGACCGGGTCGATCCGAACGGTCTCGTGCGCCGACGACCGCTGCGTCGCTGCAGGATCAGGGCTGGCCGTTGGGCAGCCCGCTGTGTTCGTGACCAAGAATGCGACGGGCAGCTCCTTTCACCAGGCACAAGGACCGCCGTCGATGACCGAGGTCGGCGACGTGTTGTGTCGCCCGTCCCTCGGGTGCATCAGCGTTGGTGCGGGGTCCACCCGTGCGCTCATCGCCACGATGCACACAGGTACGTCTTCGTGGTCGCTCGCCCACCTCGCCAAGGTGTCGAGATGATGCCGGTGACGACGGGGAGAGGTGGGCGACGTGGCTGAGTGGACATCGAGGCGCCGCAGTCGATTGGGGCGCGCCGTCGCACCCGTGCTGGCCACGTGCCTGCTTGCCGCCCCGCTCTCGCTGATCGCGAGCGTTACGGGAAGCCCGCCCGCGGGCGCGACCTTGACCCAAGGCGTCTCGGGGAACTTGGCCGCCATCCAGCCCGCGGAGCTCTACGCCGGTGGCAGCCCGCTCGAGAACTGCCAGACCTGTCAACCGATGGACCCGGCCAAATCCGGTGAGCCGTCAAGCATCCAGCCGAGCGACCCTGTCAACCCGGCGACCGGTGACTACTCGACGGGGATGTCGCTGTTCTCCTACACCGACACGCTCGGCGGCTTCGGTGAATCGCTGACCTACGACGCCAGCTTGGCTCAAGCCCAACAGGAGCTCGCCAACCTGGGGAGCGCGCCGGTGGGCTTCGGCTGGGGTTGGAACGACTCGCTCTTCACCAGCCTGTCTGCGCCGTCGGGTGGCACGGCTGGCCAGATCCAGGTCAACGAGCCGGGCGGCTCGGCGGTGTTCTTCACACCCGATGGCGCCACGACCTCAAGCAGCCCCACACCGTGCCAGGCGGGCAGCTATGACAATCCACTCAAGTACACGGCGAGGTCAGTGCCCGGTGAGGCTGACTCGGACGAGTGGTACTGCGCCGCGAACCGAGTTGACGCGCAGCTGTCCTATCACTCGGCCACCCAGTCGTACTCCGTGCTCACTGGTGGCCAGAAGCAGGTCATCAACTACGACATGTACGGCTTCCCGGTGTCGAAGTCGAGCCCGCAGATCGATTACTCCTCGCCGAGCAGTCCACCGGTGAGCTACACCTTCGGCGTCTCGCCGGGTGGCGCCTATGGGTTCTGCCCGACCAACCTCAACCCGAACCCCGCAGACACCGCATCGAATCCGACCTGGGCTGTGTCGAGCTGCATCCAAGTGACCGATGATGCGGGGCGCGTGGTGATGATGATGTGGAGCAACTTCGGCCAGATCATCGGCATCTCCTATCCGACGCCCGAGGGGTATGTGACAACTCGCCTGGGCTACTCAGGGACCAGTGAGATGACCTCGCTGACCGTGCCCGATGGCACGACGACCAACGCACCCTTCGTGTCGAACTTCACGTACAACCCAACGGTCTCGTGCTCGATGCCGACCGGGCAGATCTGCCCCTATGACGCCGAGATGACGTCGAAAAGCGATCCGATGAATCGCACCACGTCGATCACCTGGAGCAATCCGGCGACGTTCAATTGGTCCACGATGAACACCGGCCACGTCGCTTCGCTGGTGGCGCCGACGTCGGAGACGACGACCTATGTCTACGACCACGGCAACTGCGGCGCCTGCACCGCAACCTCGCAGAACACCCAGGTCGACTACGCCACCGGTGAACGCAACTACGACAACTACCAGCTCGGTCGGCTCATCCACTACACCTCGGGCCCTGCTGCTCGTTTGCCGTATTCAACGTCGTGTCCGCAAACGGCGTGCCGAGAGGCCATCATCAACTGGACTGAACCTGGCGGCACGCCGCCCGGGGGGAGCTCGGCCATCCCTCAGGACGGCAACGCGGTGGTGAACCTCTCGATCGCACTTCCCGGGGGCGCCGGCGTCGAGATCGAGACGGCCACGCTCGACTCGGTCGGCAACCAGGTGCTCTTGACCTTCCCCTCGCCAACGGGGTCTGGCACCTTGACCGAGAAGAACTACTACCTCGATGGCCAAGACTGGGCCAATTGCACCGCGTCGGTTTGTGCCGAGACCTCGCAGAGCCACGTGGACAATCTCGATGAGCGCTGCTGGAGCACGCTGCCCCAAGCCACGGCGCCCACCGCGGCGTCATGTGGCTCGAGTGGGTCGGGCTACGCAGCGGTCACCACGTCGCAGACCTATGACCGATTCGGCAACGTCCTCACCACGACCGATCCCGCGGGTGACGTCACGACGAATGCCTACTGGCCGAGTGGACTTCGGTGTTGGACCGCGCCACCGACGGCGGCCAGCTTGATCACGACCCCTCCGAGCTGCGCCAACGCGGCCATCGGCGCAGGGATCACCTCCTGGAGCTACGACAGCTATGGCGAAGTGACCGACACCTACGACGCCAACGCCGGGCATTCGTCGGCGACGTATCTCTCGACACTGCTCGGCGGTGATGTCGCAGTGGCCTCGTCCACCAGCGTCGTGGGCGAGGTGACGAACTACTCCTATGTGGACACGGCGTCGCGACACTCCAATGGTCGCCTGGTCTCCTCGACGGCCCCGAGCGGTGTCACCACGAGCTATGCCTACGATGCTGACGGAGAGACCGTCGAGACGGCCACGACGGCCGGTTCGCTCGCCACCTATCAATTGGCGCACTTCGACGGCGACGGCCGACTCTGCTGGAGCGAGGGCTCGAGCGTCGCTACTGATCTTGGCGCGCATTGCGGGGCGACCCTGACCCAGCCCCACCGGTCCTTCAGCTATCTACTCGACACCTCAGCACCGACACAGGAGGTCTCCGCCGCGGGAGCGGTCCAGGACTTCTCGTACTCC
>CAITOG010000186.1 GCA_903893955.1 uncultured Actinomycetes bacterium | reverse complement strand
GTGCTCGCCAACCAGTGGGGTGGCTGCGACGACGGCCGGTACAAGGACCTGACCTGGTACACGAGTGCCTATGCCCAAGTCCCCTCCGCGAGCCTGGCCGCCAGCGCCGGCCTGCCCGCCCTCCCCCTGAGCTACAAGGCCTGGGTGACCGCAGTCGTCAGCCGTTACTCGAGCTCTCCCGCTCTTGGGATGTGGGAGCCCGTCGGCGAAGCTGAGGCGGGCACGTGTCCGACCGGCTATCTGTCCAACTCTTGTGCCGGCCACACGTCATGCCCGAACCAGACCACCGCTGAGACCGCCCTCTACAACTTCTTCACCACCATCGGCGCTCAGATCCGCCAGATCGACCCACAGCACCTCATCGAAGACGGGTTGCTCGGCGGTGGGCAGTGCGGCACCGGTGGCTCGAACTACCAGAAGGTGGCCGCATCGAGCGGCATCGACGTCACCAGCGTGCACGACTACTACGGGTCCTCAGCATTCGGTGGTGATATCTACAACGGTGTCTCGGTCAGGCTCCGGCAGGCCAATGCCATCAACAAGCCCCTCATCACGGGCGAGTCAGGCCTGACTGCACAGAGCGACGGCTCCTCGGGCTGCATCAGCACGACGGACAGGGCCCCGCTCCTCGAGTCGAAAGTCGCAGCCCAGCTCGCAGCAGGCGTCGATGCGTTCATCGTCTGGAACTTCGAGCCCAACCCGATCCCGGGCTGCAGCTTCGCCGTCCTGGCCGATGACCCCCTGATCGCCGGACTCCACACCTAGGTCGACTCGCCTCCTGTCCCCTCTGTGACGCCGCTCGCCTCATGTGCCAGGAAAGTGGCAGAGTAGGTGACAACGGATGACGGGAGGGCTCTGGTGGCCACAGCTTCAGAACGACTGATCAGTGACATGCGCGGGGTTCGTTACGGCGAGGTCTTAGCCGTCTTCGAACGCAACGGCTCGTTCGAGGCTGAGGTCTATGGGACCCAGATGCTCAACGACTGTCCGCCTGAGCTCTGGGACCAGCTCGATGCCACGACGATCGCTGGCGAGCTCGGTGCGTTGATCGTCAAGCTCAACGGCCCACGTCACTGGATGCTCGACGGCCTGGGCACCAAGGTGGCGCCGGTCGAGCCCGTCCTCAGAGAGTTCGACGGCCTCTTGATGCGGCGGATCGCCATCTTGGATCTTGGAAACAACCCGGCGCAGATCCCGTACACGATCCGTCATGTGGATCGTGGGGCGATCTTCTACTTCGACGAGGGGCGCCCGGTCCATGAGCTCGTCGACCCCGACGGCCTCGCCTATGTGCTCCAGGCGTACTGCATCGGCGTCGACCCGACGCTCGACCAAGAGAGCCTCCATGTCCTCGGCGAGCGGCTCGACCTGCCTGAGGGCTGGAGCTATCGGACTCGGATCCTTGAGGAGGAGCTGGTCATCGACACCTCGGCCACCATCGCCACGGTCATCCAGGACGAGCTCGAGAACACCTACACGCTGCCGGCCTAACTACGAGGAGAGCGAGGCGAACGGCTCTCCCCAGAGCGTCGTTGGCCACAAGGTGCCCTGCGATGCGAGTCGTCCGACATCCCCGAAGGCATCCATGTGCTCGAACGTGCAGGTGGCCAACAAGCGAGGTCCAACCTCGGTAAAGACCGGGCCAGCCGCGTGAGCGAGGACCGCATCGACGTCTCGGTACGCCTCGTAGAGCTTGGCGGTCCTACGCTCGGCATCGAGGTACCACTCATAGAGGAGGGTTCCGGGCTCCTCGCGACTGATCGCCACACACTCCTCGACCGCCGCGGTGAACGCCTCCACGTCGTGGACCGAGATAGTGAGCACGAACCTGACCTCGTCGTTGTGCCGCATCGCTCCTCCTCCGGAGTCACCACCGTGTGCGCCGCTCCGCAGCACATCGCCGAGCGGTGGCAACCTTGTGGCAACTAGTGTGACAGATCACGGTTGGCGACGACGCCACCAGCTCGCCGAGGAGGCATCATGGCAGACCGCATCGAGCACAGCTACGGCACCATCAACCTGGAGACCGCCGCCAAGTGGTTCCAGCTCGATGAAGCAGATGACGGTCCCATCTGGATGATCAACCTCATGAAGTACAAGCCCGTCGCCGCCTACGACGACGACGCGCCCATCGACGATGAGGAGCGATCGATCTCAGGCCGAGAGGCTGACGACCGTTACGCACCGCTCGAGACCCTCGGCAACCTCGGGGCGGTGGTGGCCTTCTTCGGCGATGTGCTCACGCAGCTCGAGGGAGAGCCGCAGTGGGATCGCATCGCCATCGTCCGCTATCCGACCCGGCGCTCGTTCCTGACCATGGAGCAGCGAGACGACTTCAAAAAGGTCCACCACCACAAGAAGGCCGGCATGGACTTCACCATCATCGTGGGCGGCCTTCCCTCGCTGCTCGGCGAGAGCGGCCCGAGCGGGGCGAGCTATGTCATGCGCACCCGACGCTTCGAGCCTGGCGCGAGCTCCCCCACGGAGCCCGCTGGCGTCACCCCGGTTGCGGTCTTCACCTCAGACGGCACCATCATCGGCGACGACCGCGTCTGGGACGAGGTCCGCTTCGATCTGGTCGAGGACGAGGCGATGAGCTCCCTGAGCGATCAGCCGGGCGTCGCCGAGCAGATCACCGTCGTGGTCGGCCGAAGCATCGACGAGCTGATCGGGTCGATCACCTCGAGCGGGGTCGAGCTCACGGCTGGGTGACACGGCCGAAGCCGGCGAGGTCCTTCCAGAAGATCGAGTCGATCTGGACGCTGGCCCCGGTGTAGGGCGCGTCGATCATCGAGC
>CAITOG010000185.1 GCA_903893955.1 uncultured Actinomycetes bacterium | reverse complement strand
TCGCAGGTTTACAGCGGAAAATTGGTAAACCTTCCCCCTGCCCGCAGCTACTCCATCAGCGGTCAAATGAATGGCGGTGGAGACGACGGGCGCGGTGGCGTCTCGCCGCTGGTCGTGCGCCAGACACGCAGTGCGCGCACGGCATGATCCACCGGCGAGATGAGCCGAGGGTGATCTTCCTTGAGCCATCGCTCCAGCGCGCTCGACCAGGCTCGACCTCGCTCGCGCCACGTGAGGCTCTCGAGAGCAGCGAGGGCCTCGGTCGGTACCGCGATGTCGATCTCGGCATCAAGGAACCGCAGAGCATCAGCGACCTCAAGACTGATCTGGCAGAGGCGCGCCGTCTCGACCACTCGATCCCAGCGCAGCGCATCTCCCTTCGAGCGCACCAACGTGGTCGTGTCGGCGGCCCAACGAAGTCCTGCGTTGGGATCGCCCACCGCGTGAACGATCGAGTGAACGAGGGTGTCCTCTGCGCAGGTGAACCGGCACGGGATGCCTCCGAGCGACCCGGGCACCGACCCAGCCCAAAGGTGCTCCGCTACGGCCTGGGTTCGAGCCGCGTAGATCGGGTGCCAGTGCAGATCGATGGCGGCACCACCGGGCTCGACGAGGTCGATCGAGTGTCGGTAGCGGAGGAACCACGCCAAGCCACGTTGCTGCCACATCGGCGACTCAAGGATGTAGGGCTTGGGGGTGAAGCCCTCTGCGCTCAGCGCCGCGAAGGCAGCAGCGGCGTCGGCTGGGTGCACTGCGATGTCGAGGTCGTCCATTGGCCGAAGGAACAGCGGTTGGTCAGCCAGCTCGAGGACCGCCATGCCCTTCAAGACCATGAACTCGACCTGCGCCTCCGCCAGCACCGTCATGGCCATCGTGGCTCGGCCCGTCGAGTAGCGACTCCGCACCCATGAGAATCGAGCGATCTTCCAGAGCTTGATCACCATGGGGTCACCGCTGGTGCCGTCCGGCCCGCTCTGGTTCTCCGCAACCAGCGGCAAGAAGCGAAGGGTTGAGAGCGGCACGTCGCTCAAGTCCCGAGGGGATCTCCAGCGCGCAAAGGCCTCCGCACCCCGCCGCCCCTTCGCCAGGCCAGCTCGAAGCATGAGGCGGTCGTCGACGCTGACTCTTCGAGACAGGACGGCGCTCATGAGATCTGCGCTCCTCGCCCAGAGGTTGCGCCTGCCGCGTTGAGCAGCGCAACAAGGTGGCGACGTGTAGTTGCAGGATCGACGACATCATCGATCTCGAGGTGCGCCGCGACGTTGAGAGCACGGCCATGGTCATAGGCCGCTTCGATGAGGCCGGCCTCTGCCGCTGCTCGTTCTGCAGGGTCCTCGATCGCTTCGAGCTCGCGACGGAAACCCAGTCGCACCGCCCCTTCGAGACCCATGCCGCCAAGCTCGCCTGTCGGCCACGCCAGGGTCGCCACTGGCGCGACCAGGCTGCCGGTTGCCATGGCCTGGGCCCCGAGGCCGCAGGCCCGGCGGGTGATCACTGCGACCACGGGGACGCTGAGGGCGGCCCCCGCCACGAACATCCGGCTCACCCGGCGCATCAGACCGGTCGCCTCGGCTTGCGGCCCGACCATGAAACCGGGTGTATCGATGAAGCTCACGATGGGCAGGCCTCGGGCCTCTGCGAGCTGGAAGAAACGGGCCGCCTTCTCCGCCGCCGGCCCATCGATCGCTCCCGCGGTGTAGCGCGAGTCGTTCGCCACGATCGCCACCGCCCTGCCATCGAGGCGTGCCAGAGCGGTCACCATGTTCGGTGCGAACCCGGGGCGGAGCTCGACCACGGTGCCCCTATCCACGATGCCTTCCAGCACCGGTCTCGGGTCGAAGGCTCGACGCCGGTCTGTCGGGATGAGATCGCGGAGCGCGTCGCTGACTGGCGCCTCGCCAGGATGGGCGCCCTGAAAGAGCCCGAGGAGCACCTTCGCCGCCTCGACAGCCTCGTGCTCGGACTCCACGACGAGGTCGACAGACCCCGCGGCCTCATGGACCTCAACCGGCCCCACCTCGTCAGGTGCCACGACCCCGAGACCGCCGCCCTCGATCATGGCTGGTCCACCCATCCCGATCGAGGCGCCTCGGACCGCGATCACCACATCGCAGCAGCCCAGCAGCGCAGCGTTCCCCGCGAAGCAGCGACCGGCTGCGATCCCGATGAGTGGGACGTGCCCCGAGAGCGCAGCAAACCTCGCGAAGGCACCGGTGTCGAGTCCGGTCACCACTGCGGTGTCGGTGTCACCAGGCCGACCCCCGCCGCCCTCGGCAAACAGGACGACCGGCAGCTCGAGGCGATCGGCAAGCTCAAAGAGGCGGTCCTTCTTGCGGTGGTTGCGCTGGCCCTGGGTGCCGGCGAGCACCATGTAGTCGTACGAGACGACCACGCACGATGCCGCCTCGACCCCGAAGAGCTCGGCGTTCACCGTGCCGATCCCGCCCACGAGGCCATCAGCCGGCGTCTCAGCGATCAGCTCGGCCTCGCTTCGACGCTGTCGTTGCGCCGCATAGGCGAATCTCCCGTACTCGACGAAGCTCCCAGGGTCGACAAGTTCGGCCAGGTTCTCGCGCGCGGTGCGGAGCCCCGACGCTCGCCGCCTCGCCACACGTTCGGGCCGGGCGTCGTCGTGCAGCAATGCTTCTCTGGCTCGCAGCTCGGCGAGGCGGTCGACGCCCTTGTGCGTGACGATGGCCTCAGTGCCATCGTTCTCGCCAGCAGTCACGAGCTCGACCAGGACCGTGCCGACCTCCACCCCGTCGCCATGTGCGACCAGGTGAGTCACGACGACGACATCGACCTCGGCGGTCACCAGGTGCTCCATCTTCATCGACTCCAGCACGCAGACAGGCCGGCCAGCCGAGACCCTCTCGCCGAGCGGCGCCAGCCAGGCCACCGTCGCCACCATCGGCGAGCTCACGTGCCGTGTTTCAGCGCCCACGTCGGCACCATAGCCAAGTCAGTCGTGAATGAGCCGTAGATCGAACGTCCCAGCCCAGCGACCAAGCTCGGGGAGCGCATCGATGCCAAGATCGTTGACAGACCCTTCCGGGAGGTCCTAGGCACCCCCAGGACGCGAACGCCGCACAGGCCCACGTGCTCGTCGCCCTCAGAGAGCTCACACCTGACGGTCCGTCAGATGGAGCCACCGGAGGCGGTTACCCTTGGCGCCATGCGAGGGATCATCACAGCAGCTGGCTACGTCCCCTACCGCCGCCTGGAGACGAAGGATGTCAGCGCCTTCTTCGGCTCAGGAGGCGGCAGGTCAACGAGATCCGTGGCCTCTCACGACGAGGACACGACCACCATGGGCGTCGAGGCAGCTCGCCGCGCACTCCGAGACGGGATCGCTGTCTCGAGCCTTCGGTTCGCAACGCCGACGCCTGCCTACGTCGACAAGAACAATGCATCGACCGTGCACGCAGCGCTTCGGTTGCCAAGCTCAGTCGGCGCCTATGACGTCGGGGGCTCGCTGCGCTCGTGGACTGGTGCACTCCTCGGGGCGCTTGATGGAAGCGGGCAGGGACTCGTAGTCGTCGCCGACGTGCGTGACGGCTTGCCCACGTCGGCCGACGAGTCTGGCTGCGGCGATGCTGCGGCCGCAGTGGTCGTGGGCGAGGGGACCGACGACGCTCCGGTCATCGCCGAGCTCATCGGCCGGAGCGCCGCCACCGACGAGTTCCTCGATCGGTGGCGGACCCCCGGTGACACTCGCTCGAGGGTGTGGGAGGAGCGCTTCGGCGAGACGCGGTACGCCACCATGGCCACCCAGGCGTTCGCCGGCGTGCTCGCCGACGCTGGCATCGAGGCCGATGCTGTCGACCGTCTCCTGATCGCCGGCATGCACCCCCGTGCGGTCAAGGCGGCCGGGGCCAAGCTCTCTGGTGGTCGAGACGTCCTTGCCGACCACGTCACGCCGGCCATCGGACAGACCGGCGGGGCTCACCCGCTGCTGCTGCTCGCCGCTGCGCTCGAAGAGGCAGGGCCCGACGAGACCATCGTGCTGCTCAACCTGGCTGATGGCGCCGACGCCTTCGCCTTCAGGACGACCGATGCGATTGCTGCCACCTCCCCCGTCGACACGATCGCCGACCAGATCGCCACCGGTGCGACGCTCCCCTACGCCAAGTTCCTTTCCTGGCGAGGCAGCGTCACGGTGGAGCCGCCGCGGCGGCCCGCTCCCGACCGGGTCTCATCGTCGGCAGCATGGCGGAACGAGGACTGGAAGTTCGGCTTCGTCGCCTCGAAGGACCCCGCCACCGGCGCTATCTCAATGCCGCCGACGCGGGTCTCTCGCGAGACCGGCGCCGTCGATGAGATGGTCGCCGTCGAGATGGCCGACGTGCTGGGGACAGTGGTGACGTTCACCATCGACCGGATGGCCTACTCACCAAGCCCGCCGATCGTCTTCGCCGTCGTCGACTTCGACGGTGGCGGCCGCTTTCCGGTCGAGTTGACCGACGTGGACGCCGGCGACGTTGCGATCGGCGATCGGGTGGCGATGACCTTCAGGCGCCTGTTCACCGCCGATGGGATCCACGACTACTTCTGGAAGGGTCGGCCCATCCGGTCGGCCACGAGCACCGAGGAGGCCTGATGGCAAGCCATGGCATCAAAGATCGCGTCGCCATCGTGGCGATGGGCTGCACGCCGTTCGCCGAGCAGTGGGACAAGGGCCTCGACGATCTCATCGTCGAGGCCGCGACCGAGTGCTTCGCAGATTCTCGTGCGACCAAGGACGTGGTCGACGCCTACTGGCTCGGCACCGCCCAGGGCGGCATGAGCGGCATCACCTTGGCGCGTCCGCTCCAGATCGACAACAAGCCTGTGACAAGGGTCGAGAACTACTGCACCACCGGCTCCGAGGCGCTGCGAGCCGCCGCCTACGCCGTGGCGTCGGGTGCCTACGACGTGGTCATGGCGACGGGCGTCGAGAAGCTCAAGGACTCCGCGTACTCAGGGCTCACCGCCGCATGGCCGCCCTCGGACGGCACGAGCGTCGACTGGACCGCGCCGGGCTCGTTCTCCCTCCTCGCCCCGGCATATGCCGCGCGCTACGGCCT
>CAITOG010000184.1 GCA_903893955.1 uncultured Actinomycetes bacterium | reverse complement strand
TGCTCGCCTCGAGTTGGCCGACATCGGTGAGGCGCAGGTCGACCATCACCGCAGCCTTCGACAGGGCTTCCCTGAAGCCGTGTACGCACCAGGCAAGACCGCCGGCGAGGTGGAGCGCATCACCACCGAGCTCCTCTCGGCAGGGAGCGGACCGGTGATCGTCACACGGGCAGCCTCCGAGCAGGTGCGCGCAGCGATCACTGCCGGCGACGCCTTCGGCGTCGAGGCCACCGTCACCCCTGCCGGCGACCTGGCCACAGTGGTGCTTCGTCCCGCAGCTGATCGAGGCCACCAGATCGTGGTCATCACCGCCGGCACCGCGGATGGACCGGTGGCCGACGAGGCGGCGGCGGTGCTGACCTCGCTCGGTCTCGCACCAGCGGTGCTGAGGGATCGCGGGGTGGCGGGAATCCACCGCCTGAGCTCTGCGCTCGACGACCTTCGGGCCGCCGAGGTGGTCATCGTGGTCGCCGGCATGGAGGGTGCACTGGCGAGTGTGGTCGGTGGGCTGGTGGGCTGCCCGGTGATCGCCGTTCCCACCTCGGTCGGCTACGGAGCTGCGCTCGAGGGCGTCACCGCGCTCTTGGCGATGCTGGCGAGCTGCGCGGCGGGTGTCACCGTGGTCGGGATCGACAATGGCTTCGGCGCCGCCATCGCCGCCGCCCGTTTCGTCAACGAGCGACGATGACCGCGAACCGAACGCTCTGGCTCCAGCTCCACGCTGGCGTCGCAGGCGACATGGTCTTGGGCGCCCTGCTCGACGCTGGAGCGTCGCTTGATGCCGTGCGTGCGACGCTGGATCGCATGGACGTTCCGGGCTGGTCGCTCGACATCGAGTCCACCGACCGGTGTGGCGTGGCAGCCTCACGGGCCATCGTGACCGTTGAGGATGATGGAAGGGCCAGATCGCTGGCCGAGATCATCGAGCTGCTCGAGCGCGCCGACCTCCCAGAACGGGTCGCGCAGCGCTCGAAGCGCACCTTCTTGCGACTTGGCGAGGTCGAAGCAGCCATCCACGGGTCGAGTGTCGAGGATGTCCATCTCCATGAGGCCGGTGGCCACGACGCCATTGTCGACGTGGTCGGCACCATGGCGGCGCTCGAGGACCTCGAGATCGACGAGATCCGCTGCTCGCAGATCGGCCTTGGCGCAGGATCCATCCGCTCAGCGCACGGGACTTTGCCCGGTCCCGCCCCCGCCACCTTGGCGCTGCTCCAAGGGCATCAGACGTTCGGGCTCGACGCCGAGATGGAGACCGCAACCCCCACAGGGGCGGCGATCGTGGCCGCACTTGTCACGCACATCGGACTCCCGATGCGAGGTGGCGAGCTCGTTGCGACAGGCTTCGGCGCCGGGACCGCCGACCCACCAGGTCGGGCCAATGTCGTGGGTGCGGTGATCGTGGACGCCCACCGATCGAGCACCGAGCTGGTCGGTGTCATCGAGACCAACCTCGACGACGTGACCGGCGAGCAACTCGGCCAGGCCATCTCGTTCCTGCTCGACGCTGGAGCACTCGACGCATGGGTGACGCCCATCTTGATGAAGAAGGACCGCCCTGCTTGGGCGCTGAGCGTGCTGTGCCATCCTGCGGACGTCGAGCGGCTCGTCGCCGAGGTGCACCGCCACACTGGGACCCTCGGCGCCCGCGTTCGGCTCCAGGAGCGCTCGGTCGTCGCCCGGGAGATGACGGAGCTCAGCCTCGACGGCGACGTGATCAGGATCAAGGTCTCACCTCATCGACGAAAGCCCGAAGCCGATGACATCGAGCAGGTCGCAGCGCGACGTGGCAGCACGTTCAACGACGTCGCTGCCGAAGCAGCCCGCCGACTCAACGAGGGCCCTCTGGAGAGCGCGGCCGATCCGGGGAGCTGACCCCTCGAAGTCGACCGTCGAGGAACTCCATGGTGGCGGCGAAGGTCTCCACGCTCACCTGGGCATGGGACCCCGGCGCCACGCGAAGCTGCTTGTCTGGCGCAGCGATGGCGTCGTAGAGCTCGACGACAGGTTCGAAGCCGAAGAGCTCATCGTCGCGCTGTGCCAGGAACAGCGTGGGGCACCCGATAGCGCCCGCATCGGCGGCGAGCCTGTCACTCGTCGGGCCGATCACGCCGGCGAGGCCGAGCACGCAGGCGGTGATCCGAGGCTCTGCGGCGACAACCGGAAGGCCGAGGATGGTGCCCATCGAGAGGCCCCACCACCCAAGTGGCCGTTCCAAGAGACCGAGGGCGCCCAGCACGGCCGTCATCGCGGCCTGCCAATCGGCCACCATCTCGTCGGTCATGGTCGGGTCGTTCGCCCACGCCTGTGAGAAGTCGAGCATCACCAGCGCCGGATCGTTTGGCCGTGTCCCCCGTCGTCGGCCGTGCACCGGCCCGTCGATGGCGAACGAGGTGATCGACCAGGTCCTGGCCAACGCCCGACCGAGGGCGACCACGTAGCCCTCTGAGCTCGAGCCACCACCGCCATGACCGATCATGACCACGGGGTCCGCATCGCCGGTCGGCACCGTTGGCTGCCAGAGCGTCCCTGGGATCGTCCTCGACCCCCGAGCCAGCTCGAAGCGGCGCTCCACCACGCCCTCGAGCGCTGTTCCTTCCTCGATCTCCATGAGCCCGAGCCTATGGCTCGACAGGCACGTGAGAGGCTGAGGGCCGATCACCTGGGAGGAGGTCTCGATGCAGAACCAGCCGATGTTCACCTACGACCCGGCCATGACCGACATGATCTTCGAGTACTGCCGCGAGCGCCTCGCCATGGACCCGGTGGCGCTGGACTTCGGTGGTGTGGTGCCCGACCTCGAGGAGGCGCTCGAGGGTTTGCTCAGCGACAACGGCACCGATCCAGCAGTCGTCCTCGATCGCTTCGCCACTCACCTCGCGACTGCCGTCGTCTCTGTCGACAGCCCCAGGTTCCTGGCCTTCATCCCCGCTGCGCCGACCAAGGCATCGCTTCTCTTCGACATGGTCGTCTCCGCGTCATCGCTCAACGGCACCTCCTGGCTCGAGGCGGCAGGCGCCATCGCTGCAGAGAACCAGGTGCTCAGCTTCCTCGCCCGCGCCGCTGGCCTGCCCGAGGGTGCCGGCGGCTGCTTCGTCTCTGGTGGTTCGATGGGCAACCTCTCGGCGCTCGTCGTTGCCCGTGACCGAGCTCGTCGACGGAATCCCGAGCTTGCCGGGAAGCGGCTGCGCTTCCTCGTCTCGGAGGAGGCCCACTCGTCGGTGGCCTCCGCGTTCCGCATCATCGATGTCGATGCGGTGCTCGTCCCAACCGAGGACCACCGCCTCACCGCCTCCAATGTGGCGGCCGTGCTGGAGGCCGACGACGACCCCTCGAGCATCGTGGCGATCGTGGCCACCGCGGGCACCACCAACGCGGGGATCGTCGATGACCTGGAGGGCATTGGCGAGATCGCCCGTCGAACAGGGCGGTGGTTCCACGTCGATGCGGCCTACGGCGGCGCCGCCATGCTCTCGAGCAGCCGCAGCCACCTCTTCGCCGGTCTGGCCAGCGTCGACTCCTTCATCGTCGATCCGCACAAGTGGCTGTTCGCGCCCTTCGACTGTGCTGCGCTGCTGTATCGAGAGCCCGCAGAAGCACGAGCCAGCCATACCCAGAACGCCAGCTACCTCGACGTCATCCATGACGCCCCCGACGAGTGGAACCCGACGGACTACGCCATCCACCTCACCCGGCGAGCGCGAGGGCTGGCCATGTGGTTCTCCCTCTGCGTCAACGGCATCGCCGCCTATCGGACCGCCATCGATGCCGGGATCTCGATGGCCGAGGAGGCAGCCCGCCTCATCGAGGCGCACCCGGCCGTCGAGCTCGTCCGGCCGCCAGGGCTCTCTGTGGTGTTGTTCCGGCGACCTGGATGGGCCGAGGGGGACTACGCCTCGTGGTCGACACGACTGCTCAACGATCAGATCGGGTTCGTGACGCCGACCCGTTGGGAGGGCGAGATGGTTGCCCGGTTCGCCTTCCTCCACCCTGAGACCGACGCCGAGATCGTCACCGAGATCCTCGACACGATGCGCTGAGCGCCAGACGACTCAACGTCGTCCAGCCAGCTCGACAGCTTGATCGACCATCGACGCCAGCCGCCGGGTGAGCAGCGAGAGGTGACCTTCGCCCTCGACGAGGTTGGCCGTGACGTGGGGGAGTCGATCGGCCAGCCACCTGCCGTGCGAGAGCGGGACCATGAGATCGTCGGTTCCCTGCCACAGGCTCACCGGCACGGTGACGTCATCGGCGTCGAAGCCCCAGCGGGCGAGAAACGCGAGGTCGTCGTCTCGCCAACCAGCAGCCGGCCCGGCGCCGGAGGATCGGATGCACGCGGCGAGCATCTCGGCCATACCGAGCTCCTCGAGCGCCACTGCGTCGATCGGGCTGATCAGGCCCGCCATCGACGCGGCGAGCTCGTCGCGGCCGATCGCCGCAAGCTGCGCGTTCGCTTCCTCGAGCCACGCATCGAACTCCTCGCCACCACGGCTCGCTCGCTCGAACTCATCCACGTTCTCTGGGCCCATACCCGCAACCCACTCGAGGTCGTCTTGACCGGACGGCGCCACCGAGGCGATCGAGAGCACCGAGCGGCACCGCGTTGCCAGCGCGGCACCGAGGCTCAACGCGTGTGGCCCACCGCCTGACCACCCTGCCGCGATGGCATCGGCTGCGCCGATCGAGTCGAGCACGTGCCTCGCGTCGTCGGCGAAGTCCACCACCCGGCGCCCCGGGTGCGGCGTCGAGGCCCCATAGCCCGGGCGAGCCCACGCCACGAGGCGAAGCCCTCTCATTCGACATGCCTCGAGCAGAGGGGACCAGGGCACCACAGGGAACGGTGTGCCGTGGCACCACACAAACGCTGTTTCGTGGGGCTCTGGGTCGACGATGCCTGCCAGCAGGCGACCATCTGGTAGCTCGAAGCTCACGCTCTCCATCTCGGTGACCATCGTGGACCTCCTCGTCATCACCGAGGCTAGGCATGAGGCGCCTCGAACGCTCTCGTCATCGTGCACGTAGCATCGGTGCCATGGCACAGCGCATCGTCTCCGCAACACGCACCATCGCCGCACCGGCCGAGAAGATCTTCAACGTGCTGGCGAACCCCGCACTGCACCCGGTCATCGACGGTTCCGGCTCGGTCAAGGCGCCGAAGACGAACCCAGAGCGGCTGTTCCTCGGCGCCACCTTCTCGATGGACATGAAGCTCGGGATCTCCTACGTGACCAAGAACCGGGTCTCGGAGTTCGAGGAGAACCATGTCATCGCCTGGCACCACTTCGCGCAGTTCGTGTGGCGCTATCAGCTCGATGCCGTCGACGGCGGCACCAAGGTGACCGAGACCTTCGACTACTCCAAGCCCTGGGGGATCCTGATCGAGATCAACGGCACCCCGAAGAAGAACCAGGCATCGATGGAGCGGACCCTCGCCCGACTCGATTCCTACGTCACCACCGGCTCCGTCGACGCCTGACGGCTCAGCTCGCCGGCACCTCGTCGACGAGCACGCACCGGGTCCCGGTGTAGATGGACGGCATGCAGCGATTGCAGTGCGTGCACGCAGAGGGCGCTTCATCACCTGCGGCCCATCGGTTGATGATGTCCGGCTCCATCAGTAAGGCTCGCCCGAGCGCGATGAAGCTGAAGCCCTCGTCGAGCGCCGCTCTCGCTGTCGACGGTCGGGTGACGCCACCGAGCAGGATCGCCGGCAGCGAGACCTGTCGGGCCACCGCCCTGGCTTGCGGGAGGAAGTATGCCTCCTCGAACGGGTAGGAGGGCATGAAGTGGCGCCCCACCACCTTGAAGCCCATGCGGAGCGGCAGCGGCAAGGTGGCGGCGAAATCCTTCCGAGGCGCTTCACCTCTGAAGAGGTACATCGGGTTCGCCAGCGACGAGCCGCCAGTGAGCTCGAGTGCGTCGAGGGTGCCATCGGCATCGAGAAGACGAGCTGCCTCGATGGCGTCATCGAGTCCGAGACCACCCTTGACCCCATCGTCCATGTTGAGCTTGGCGGTGACAGCAACCTGACGACCAACCGCGCTGCGGACGGCGGTCGCCACCTCGCGGGCCAGTCGCACGCGACCCTCGATGGTGCCACCCCAATCGTCGCTCCGGCGATTGAGCTTCGGGCTCAGAAAGCTCGAGATCAGGTAGTTGTGGCCCATGTGGATCTCAAGGCTGTCGATGCCGGCCTCTGCCGCCTGCTCGGCGCCTCGGGCGAAGTCGGCGATGATCCGCTTGAGGTCATCGGGGGTCGCCTCTGTCAGGCGCTGCCCCATCGGGCTCCAACCCGCTGAGGGCGCCAACGATGGCGCGCCGTTCGATCGGCTGTTGGCCACCGGCCCTGCATGGCCGAGCTGGGCGCCGAGCGCGGCCCCCTCGTCGTGGACCGCAAGTGCGAGACGAGACAGTCCCTCGGTCGACTCAGGCGAGAGCACGATGCAGTGACGGTCGGTCCGACCATCAGACGAGACAGCAAGGTACGCGACCGTGGTCATCGCCACACCACCCGCCGCCATCCTCCGATGGAACTCGATCAGGTCGTCGGTGACCTCACCACGACGACTTCGTCCCTCGAAGGTGGCCGCCTTGATGAATCGGTTCCTCAGCTCGACTGGCCCGAGCTTGGCGTTCTCGAAGAGCTGCATCGACCCTCCCCCTGGTCTGTGCACCGATCTTCGCAGATCAGAGCAACTGCTAGGCGAGGAGCCCGGTGAGGACGGTGCCCACACTCACCACGAGCAAGACCACCGCTGGCAGCATCTCGTTCGTCGGGTCGTTGATCGAACGGTGGGCCCTGACAGCGAGGAGGAAGTAGATCGTGAAGCCAAGGGCCGCCGCCAAGGTCAGGTAGCGGAATCCGCCGAGCAGGCCCACCAACAGCCCAAGATCGCCGACGACCTTGATGACACCGAGCAGGTGCTCGAACTTAGGACGATGGCCAAGGCGGCGCATCAGCTCCTCGACCTTCTCAGAACCGCGGAAGTCCACGACGGCCGAGAGTGCCGTGGCCACCAACAGGACGATGGCCAGGATGATGAAGATCGCGTGCATCGACGAGACCTTACCGGTGAACGATCACCGCCGGTGGTCGATGCCCCCGTGGCCTCCGAGCGACAGAGGGGGCTGGCGCTCGGAGGCTGGGGGCGATGGCTCAGTTGCTGGTGCTCGAGGAGCCCGTGGCACCACTGGCCGGTGCGCCGTGCGGAGCCGGGGCACCCGCAGGACCGGGGCCGAAGCCGCTCTTGGTCGAGGTCACCTTGAAGCTCGAGTCCAGCTCAACGGTCACGAACGTGCCGTCAGCCTTCTTCATGTGGGCCTCGTAGGTTGCGTCTCCCGATGAGTCGGTCTCCACACGGATGATGGTGGCGCCCGGTTCCGCTGCCTGCGCTGCAGCGGTCGCTGAGGCGAGGTCGGTGCCGGTCAGCAGCGTCTCGTTCGGACCGTGAGCGACGGTGCTCGGGTCCATCGCACCGGACGGTGCGCCCTTTGGCGGCTGCGTCGGTGCGGCCGAGGATGACGCCGATGAGCTCGAGCTTGTCGGCGTCGAGCTGGCAGTCGCAGCTGAGGCGACGCCGGCCGCGCCCAGGCTCAGTCCGCCTACCGCTGCCGCCGAGAGCAGCAGTCGTCGTGCACGGTTGGGGGTGGTTGGCATTGGATGTCCCTTCAGTCGGGATGCTGCGGGACTTTCCTGCAGCACCGCCATCGTGATGGGGCGACCTAAGAGCAACCCATTGGCCCTACTAAGAAGGCGCGAAGAGTCAGTCCGGGAGTTCTAGACC
>CAITOG010000183.1 GCA_903893955.1 uncultured Actinomycetes bacterium | reverse complement strand
GCGTCATGATGAGGTGGTGATCGGGACGACTACTCCACTGAACAAGATGGCGGGAGACCTCCGGACCAAGGGCGTCGCGTCGGTAAGCCCGACGGGCGTGCTTGGCGATCCGACGACGGCGGACGCGGCAGCAGGGGTGACGCTTCTGGCCACCATGGTGGGACAGGCGCTGGCGCTGATCGATGAGAGGTTCGGCCGATGAGTCGCGTGGCCATCGTCTCGGGTGCGGGCCGCGGTATCGGCGCGGCGACGGTGGATGTACTCGTCGGCCGAGGATTCCGTGTGGTGGCGGTCGATCGCTGCCGTGATGACCCTGCCATCCCCTACGCACTGGCCACCAAGGCAGAACTCGACCGAGTTGTGGAGCGGCACGGGGATCGCTGCCTTGCGGTGGTCGGCGACGTCCGATCAGCCTCCGACATGGAGCTGTCCGTCTCCACCGCCGTCGAGCATTTCGGTCGCCTTGACGTGGCCGTGGCCGCCGCAGGTGCGATCGCCGGTGGGGTGCCGCTCTGGGAGATGGACGATGCGGCCTACAGCGCCGTCATCGACATCAACCTCCACGGCACCCGCCGCCTCTTCGATGCTGCGGCCCCGAGGCTCCTCGATGAGCCCACGCCGCGACAGGGTCGACTACTTGCGGTCTCCTCGGCTGCAGGCAAGGTGGGCGTGACCAACCTGGCGGCCTATGTGGCAGCCAAGCACGGGGTGATCGGCCTCGTCCGGGGGCTTGCCTGCGACTTGGCGGGGACCGGGATCACGGTGAACGCGGTCTGTCCCGGCTCGACCGACACATCGATCCTGGCTGCATCGGCCTCGCTCTATGGCCTGGCGTCGGTCGAGGAATTCGCCACGCATCAACTGGTCGGGCGGCTGCTCGAACCCGCCGAGCCCGCCGCGCTGCTTGGGTGGCTGGCCTCAGAGGAGGCCAGCGGCGTCACCGGTGCGGTGATGAGCGTCGATGGTGGGATGACCACGACCTAGGCCCGCACGGCCTTCAGCGCTGGGTTTGTCGTGGCCGTCGGGAGCCCCGGTAGAGTCTCCACGAGTCTTTGGAGGATCCGTACATGGCAGACAAGTGGTTCGAGACGGTTGCCATCGCCCAGCAGCGAGCCAAGAAGCGATTGCCCAAGTCCGTCTACGGGGCACTCGTCGCCGGCTCCGAGAAGGGCCTGACCTCACAAGACAACCTCTCGGCTTTCGATGAGCTGGGCTTTGCTCCGCACATCGCCGACCTGCCGCGCGAGCGATCCATGGCGGTCACGGTGATGGGACAAGACGTCTCGATGCCCGTTCTGATCTCACCCACCGGCGTCCAGGCCGTCGACCCCGAAGGTGAGGTGGCAGTGGCGCGAGCGGCTGCCAACCGAGGCGTCGCCATGGGACTGAGCTCGTTCGCCAGCCGATCGATCGAAGACGTCTGTGCGGTCAACAATCAGATTTTCTTGCAGGTCTACTGGTCGGGTGATCGGGACACGATGGTCCAACGCCTCGAGCGCGCCAAGGC
>CAITOG010000182.1 GCA_903893955.1 uncultured Actinomycetes bacterium | reverse complement strand
GTGGTGGGCACTGTCTCGGCAGCCCCGGCGGCAGAGCTGGCACCGTTGATCTCGCACCAGTGGAACACCATCTACGGCTCGCTCATCGGTTCTGAGGTCCTCATCTCCTACCCCGCTACCTACCCAGGGCTCCACCTGAGCTCGGTGACCTCGAGCTCGTCCGACCAGGTGGCCACGTTGGCCAACAAGTGTGTGCTGCCCGCCGCGCTCGACATCGTCGTGTCCAAGGCGCTCGGCGGTTCACCGCTGCTCAGCCGCGATCCGCTTGGGCTCGCCGCCTGGGGGGCCGCCCTGCGCGCCAATACACCACCCGTGCCTCCGGTGCCGACGCTCCTCGTGCAGGGGACCGCCGATCCGATCGTGCTCCCCGGATCGAACGCGCTCTACATCGGTCGGGCATGCGCTGCCGCCAGCCCGATCACCGGTGACTTCATCGGCACCCTTGGCCATATGAAGGCAGGCTTCGCCGCGGCGCCAGGTGCGTTCACCTTCTTCCAGCTCATCTTCCAAGGCCGGTCCCCCACCTCGACGTGCGGGACGACGATCCCGGTGGCCCCACTTCGGGCCCCGGGCGCCTAAGCCTCCTCAGACCGGCGCGTCAGGCCCGAGCGTGGGCAGTCGCCCTGACTCACGAGCGGCCATGAAGGCTGCGTAGTCAGCGTCGTTGCGGTCCTTGTAGGCGAGCGCCCAGTTGGTGATCGCCTTGTCGAAGGCATCCGAGGCACCGATGTAGGCGTTGAGCGCCGCACGGTTCCCGCTGCGAGCGTGGGCTCGGGCCAAGGTGTAGGCGCAGATCTCCAGGTACGACGCGGCGTTGTCAGCCGAATCGACGGTGGTGAAGTCCACCGACGCCTTGGCATCGTGGAACTGGCGGACGTAGAAGTCGTGGGTCTCGTCGGCCGAGTAGTTGAGTCGGAACTCTCCGAGGAAGATGTCGGTCGCCGCCTGCATCATCCGCTGTCCCTCGATCACGCGTTGGCCAGCGGTTCTGGCGTGCGTCGGACCGAGGTGGGACTCGAGGACCGACGGGAGCGCCTCTTTGATCTGGAGGATCAGCGGGTCGTCGAAACCGCGACCGATGAGCAGCATCACGAAGCACCTGGTCCCCACCGAGCCCACGCCGACGACCTTGCGGGCCAGATCGACCCGCTCATAGGTCCCGAGCAGGTGCTGACGATCAGCGCTGAGCGAACGGGCGTACTCATCCATCGCCTCGTTGAGCACATCGTCTCTGGTTCGGCCGAGCTCGGTGACGAGCGCGAGGTCGTCGACCGGCACCACGATGGGCGGGTCGGGGATGAACCGGAAACTGCCGTCGATCATGCCGACCATCTTCGTAAAGGCCTGTCGGGAGTCCTTCCGTCGGGCGCGAGCGACGATGTCGTCGACCTGCTGGCCCTTGTCATCGGTGAACATCGCTCTCAGATCCGTGATCGAGGACTCGATGTCGAGCCGGCGGTACCAGACGTCGAGGGTGCCGAGGCCTGCGAGCTCTCTGATGGTCTCCCGATAGGCGCCGGCACAGCGCCGGAGCACCTTGGCGACGACTGGCTCCTCGAAGCCCAGCCCGCTCAGCGCCACCGCCGCCGATGCCGCCAGCCGCTTGACGTCCCACTCGAAGGGTCCCGGCAGGGTCTCGTCGAAGTCGTTGACGTCGAAGATCAGGCGACGCTCTGGCGAGGCGAACACGCCGAAGTTCGACAGGTGGGCGTCGCCACAGAGCTGGACGTCGATCCCGGTCGACGGGGTCATCGCCAGGTCATAGGCCATCACCGCCGCCGCTCCCCGCAGGAAGGCGAAGGGGCTCACTGCCATTCGGTCGTAGCGAAGCGGCACGAGCTCAGGGACCCGAGGCCCTGCCTGGTCCTCGAGGGCCTTGACCGGATCGAAGTCAGGGTGACGATTACCGAGCGTGCCGAGGCTCTTGCGTGGCAGCGCCTCGCGCCGGGCCTTGCCCTGGTTCTTTCCCTCGATCGTCCGCCTCGTGGGGATGTCCAGCTCAGCCATCATTTCCTCCTGCTCTCAGTGGTGCGATCACGTGCTCGACTGGTGCGATCGTCGTCGATCGGGGCTCGCCGCGCAGGCGTGGCCCGAGCCGACCGGCCACCAGGATCACCTGGAGGACGTTGAACAGCACGATCTGGATAGGGAACGCCACGACCGCGGTGGTCCACACGGTCACCGTGGTGAGGGTGAGCGCAGCATTGATGGCCCCGGTCAGATAGGCGCTGGTGCTCTCGCTCGACGGGTCCCGCCACGACTTGACCACCGTCGGCAGCCCGGCGAGGAAGTCGGCCGCCATGAAGGAGAACAGGGCCACGGTGTCGTTCGAGGTGACGAGCCACAGCACCAGACCGAGACCAGAGGCGACGCCGCAGGCGATGTCGAAGGGCCCGATCTTCCAGACGCTCCGTCGGTTGGCGAACGAGGCGAGGAGGACGAGCAGCGGACCGAAGCCGATCACGAAGGTCATCAGCGACCGCAGGCCCACGCCCTGCTTGAGCTCATCGAGAAAGGCCAGGCCCGGTGCGATGGTCCAGAGCAGCCAGGTGACCCTGTTGGGCTGGGTGAGCCCACGGAGGGTGTCGTAGGCGTACATCGACGTCCCGACGAGGCCGATGGCGGCCCCGATGAAGACGACGTGGACATCAAGCATCCATCCATCTTCCCACAAGGGGTCCGATCCGCTCAGGGTGACGCGCACCCTTGCGCGGGCCGGCGTGCGACGATTGTGGCTCATGGATGACGGCACCGAACGACCCAAGACGCGAGCCGAGCTTCGCAAGAGCGCCACGAAGAAGCGGCGCTGGCCAGCGGTGCTCGGGGTGCTGGTGCTCGTCGGCGCAGTGGCCGCGGGTGGCGCGTGGCTCATCACCTCGCATCACAAGGGAAGCAGCACGGTGAGCGCCGCCACCCCTCGCCAGGGCACGAGCACGAGCACCACCGTCGGACCGACCACCACCACGACCCAGGCACCTGGACCCGGGTTCGTGGCGGGCAAGATCACCGCCGTCGGCGATTCGGTGATGATGGACTACCAGCCCGATCTGACCTCGCTCGTCCCGGGCATCGACTTCCAGGACGAGGTCGGCCGCCAGTGGGGCTTCGGCGAGCAGATCCTCAGCACCTTGAAGGCGCAGGGCCAGCTCGGTGCCACCGTGCTCGTCGGCCTGTCGACCAACGGGCCGATCACCGCCCAGGACTTCGATTCGATGATGTCGGTCCTCGCAGGGGCGTCGAAGGTCGTCTTCGTGAACGTGCACGTCGATCAGCCCTGGCAGGACCCGAACAACCAGGTGTTGGCCGCCGGGGTGGCCCGGTACAAGAACGCGGTGCTCGTCGACTGGAACTCGATCGCCAGCGCCAACCCAGGATGGTTCGGCAGCGACGGCACGCACATCTCCTTCGGCGGTCCTGCCCCTGCTGCCATCTCCGCGGCGATCGCCAAGGAGCTCAAGCCGAGCTGACCGCCAGATAGGGTTCGGGACCGTGGACGTGCGAGAGTTCCTCGGGATCGAACGGGTCGGTGACGATCTGCGCTGGCGGCTGCACGTCGGGACGCACCTGATCACCCCTGGCCAGTTCCTCTTCGGTGGCTGCGGCCTTGGCGCTGGGCTGGTGGCGCTCGAGGAGGCCACTGGCCGTCCCACCATCTGGGCGACAGCGCAGTACCTGTCGTATGCGCCGACCGGCGCCACGGTCGACTTCGAGGTGATCATCGAGGCGGTCGGTGGTCACATCACCCAGGCGCGCGCCCTGTGTCGAGATGGCAGCCGTGACGTGCTGACGGTGAACGCCTCGCTCGGCTCCAACACCCTCTCGGTCGGTGGCATCTGGGAGACCATGCCCACGGTCCCGAGGCCCGAGGACTGCCCCGAGCGCCGGCTCCCTGCTGAGGTGCGCAACTCGATCTTCGAGCACGTCGAGACCAGGGTGGCCAAGGGCCGGGTCTTCGAGGACCTCGACGGGACACCCGGCACTGCCGACACCGCGCTCTGGGCCCGGATGCCCGGCCACATCGAGCCCTCTGCCGCGACCCTGGCCATCTTCGGTGACTATGTCTCGGGAGGCGTCGCCAACCCGGTCGGTCGACGGGTGATGGGTCGCAGCCTGGACAACACCATCCGGGTCGTCCAGCTCGAAGCCACCGAATGGGTCCTCATCGACATCAGGATCCACGCCCTCGTCGACGGCTACGCCCAGGGCACCGCGTTCATGTGGTCAGAGTCAGGGACGCTGCTGGCCACCGCCAGCCAGTCGCTGGCCATCAAGCTCTGGGAGGGCTGAACACCTCGGAGCCGAGCAGTGTTCCGAGGGGACGCGCCACGTAGCTCACATAGGCGGTGTTCAGGTGGAAGAGATCCCGGTAGACGAGGTGGTGCGCCACGAGCGCCGGGCACCAGGTCGCAGTGCACAGCAGCGGATCGAGATCGACGTAGTGAGCCCCGCTGGTTCTGGCACCCGCCCTGAGGTCAGCCCGGAACCCGCCGTAGGCCGCCATGAAGGCTTCGACCGACAGGTTGCAGCCCGACAGGTCCAAGGGGTGCACCAGCACACAGGCTGCGGGATCCTGGCCGTTCGGGGGCACGGCTGGAAGGTTCGAGAGCAGCGACACATCAGGCGTGATGCTCTTGAGTGCGACCAGCAAGCGTGTGATGCCGGCGCGGACCTGTGAGGGGTGGGCAGGCACGCCCACAAAGCCCGTGACGATGATCGCCGAGGGGTGGAGTCGCTGCGCCTCGGCCACCTCGAAGCGGTGCCACGCTGAGCACCAAGGATTTCGACCGCCGCCGAAGATCAGATCCTTGGTCAGCCACGGCGCACAGCCCGTCTTGGCCACCAGCACCAGGCGCTCGTGATTGTGCTGGGCGAGCTCGACGAATGCACCCGACCACATCGCGGCCGTCGAGTCGCCGAGCAGCAGCACCGTGCGACTCGACGTGAGGTCGCCGAAGGAACACGGTGCGATCGAGGTCTGCCTGGCGTTGTCGACCCAGCACCGATCCGGGACCGTCGGGCCCGACAGCGAGGCCGGTGGCGGGCCGAGCGGTGGAGTCACTGCGGTAGGGACCGCCTGCGCATGGACTCCTGTGGCGACCTGGGCGCGCAGCAGGGGAAGTGAGGTCGAGCCAGGGATCCCCGCAGAGGAGGCTGGTGCCACGTGGCCCGTGGTCGCGACCAGGCACAGGCACACCGCCACGCTCAGGGCGATCAGTCCCCCGCCGAGCGCCAGACTCGTTCGGTTCGAGTCCACGAGCCAGCGCGCATGACGGACGGGGTCCTCGATCCACCGCCTCGAGGCGATCGAGGCGAGCACTGCGACGGCCACAAGACCGCCACGGGCCCACCCAGAGAGCGGCGTGGTCATCTCCTCGGCCGCGATGACGAGGACCGGGAAGTGCCAGAGGTACAGCGAGTACGACAGATCGC
>CAITOG010000181.1 GCA_903893955.1 uncultured Actinomycetes bacterium | reverse complement strand
TGCATCGTAAAGACGTTCTCTGATGAGGCGTTCACAGAGAATGCCGTAACGATCTTTATAGGAGGATCCTATGAACTCGGGGTCTGGGGGGAACTGCATTCTTGGGAGCCTCACTGCTTTGATGGATCCAGCCGCCTCTTCAAGAACGAAGACATAGCCCAGCCAAGGCCGAAGTTCTCCAAAGCTACCCTCTTGGAATGCTCGCCAAATGTCAGTGGCGTTCCCAAGAGCTTCTTCGGTTCTGTTGTTGAAGTTGTTACCAAACGATGGGCCAACTTGCGATTTGAGTTCGATGGCAGCGATCAGTCGATTGTTGTCGGTTACAACGAGGTCCCAATCTTTGGAAGGTCGGTAGTAGCCGGGAAGTGTGATGCCCTTGCTGCGATAGATGTTCTCTGGAGCGACGCCTGCACTGACGAACAACTCTGCGATGAGTTCTCGAATGGGGTCAAGGTGTTTGCCGCCAGTGATGGCGCCTCGCTCCCCCTGGTCGGCCTTTCCCTCGAGCTCGTTCTTGGCCGCTTGTGCAGCTCGAGTGGACCAGAAACCAAGTACGGCGTCCTCGTGTGGCTCTGTCAACGTTGTGCTCCTGGATCCGGCTCGTCAGGAAGGTATCTCCTTGAGACCGTAGAGCCTAAGAGCAATCTCGGTTGCTTGCTTGGTGTCTCGATTTCTGAACGCCGTGGCGAGTGCTTTCTTGTCGGAAGCATTTATCGAGCTGATGACTGGCACCCGGATCCGCCGCAGGTACTGACTTTGAAATCGAAGAGTTCCGCCACGCATTTTGACGGCGTAGCAGTCGATGAACAGCTCGGCCACCTTGCTCAACAGTATGCCTCCCAGTACTTCAAGATCCCACTTCTCGGAGGTCACGTGATACAGGTTGTGATGGGGGTAGTAACCACCCGGCTCGAGCACGGGCTCGCTTGTCATTCGCATGTCAGGGAACAGGAGCTTGGGTTTGTCAGTTAGAGATGGGTCAACTCGATCGATCGTTGCGAACCAACGTGCAGGCCGGGCCGCAGCGATGTGTCGCTTGGTGAGCTTGGCGGCGAAGCTCTCAAAGTAGGCAGCAGTCTTGGGAAACTCGTTCAGGTCGATGAGCTTTCCGTCAGGTCCCCACGGGTTGACAAGGTAGTGACCTGACCATACGAACTCGCCCGAGTTGGTGTCACGCCCCATTGAGAGAGGGAGAAGGCGGCTGTCTTCAATGTCGATCGAACTGGGCTTTACGAAGATGCCATCAGCGCCGGTTGCTACTCCAATGCCAACTTTGGTCCCTGTGTCGTTGTCTTCGAGCGGTTGGAAGTTGTCATTTAGGTACTCGAGCACGGCAAGGCGTTCAGGTGATCCAGCTGGCCACGAGTCTCGTCCGTTGAACCAATGAGGAAGGCGTGCTGCCTCAAGTCCTCGATCTGACAAGGGGCTGCGACCCGTCTTGAACCACCTGGCAAAGCGATGCGCTTGAGCCTCTCCGAACTCGCCGCTGGCGTTGGCAACAGTCGCTCTTCCCTGTGGCTTGTTGGAGATGAGTGTGATGGCAGGGTAGGCACTCACTTGTTCCTCGAATGCATCGACATCGTGGGCAGACAAAGTGAGGTCCATCGAGAACTCGCTTGAAACGAGTTCACGCAATCTTGTGCCGTATTGGTTCCTCTGCCAGCGGTCTGCACAGATAAATGCGAGTGTTCCACTTGGCCGAAGCGTCCTAAGTCCGGCTTCAAAGAAGCCAACGTAGATGTCGGCGCGCCCGCCCATTGTGGGCCAAGTTTTGCGGTAGAGATTAGAGCGCGCATTTGGAATGTCTTCAAGTCGAATGTAAGGCGGGTTGCCTATAACTATGTCAATCTCGTGAGGCTGATGCGGAAGCAAAAGATAGTCTGCAACTTGGATCCATTTCTTAGCTATTGCCTCGGCGTCAGAGCTTGGCCAACCGTCTTCGATAAGTACTTTCGCTACGGTGTTCCTGGCTGCATCGACGTTCCTCGGTACAAGGTCGTAGGCACGGACTGATGATCCTGCGTTAGTCAGATCCTTGCCCGAGGTCTTTAGGCTTGACGACAAACGTCTTACGATGGGTCCGAGGAATGCCCCTACTCCGCACGCTGGTTCTACGAGCTTGAGATCAGTGAGATCTCTGTCAGGTTGGTAGTCAACCAGGTCAAGCATCAACTCCACGATCCATCGTCGTGTGAACACCTCACCGTTTTCTACGGCTTGCTCATCGATCTCGGGAAGAACCGAGTTGAGGTTGTCTTCTGGTTGAGTGAGGATCTTTGCCATCAGCCGGTGAGGTTAGGTTGAAGGTGGGACATGAGCATCATCGAGTTCGCTGATCATCAGACTGTTGCCCAGATACTCGGCGGCTTCTCTTAGGCGCTCTTCTCTCGGTGCCAAGTAGTACTTCATTGTGGTGAGCGGTGACTTGTGCCGAAGAAGAGCTTGAGCCGTTGTTATGTCTGCCCCCGATGATCTGATTTCTGATGCGGCGAATGCACGAAGACTTTTGAGAGTGACGTTCGATGCCTCGGGTACGTTCTCTCGGGCTCTGCTCACTCGGTGGCTGAAAGTATCGGGGTGCCAGGGGCGTTGTCCTAATCCATCGGCGGCGAAGAGATACCAGTCGTCTGAAAACGTGGCACCCGCAGCTTCTGCATTCTGTTGAGTGGTGGTGCGCAGTTCTCTCAACGCCTTGGTGAGTTCTTTGTCGATGGGTATTCGTACGTTCCCCTCCGGCCCAGTCTTTGTATTGGTGGTGATGGCTCCAACGCCAGGCACAAAGTTAAAGCCTTCTTCAATGTGGATCGTGGGGAGCTCTGTCTCGAGGTCAAGGTGCCTCCAACGCAGCCCGACAATCTCGGATCGTCTGGCACCGACCGTCGCTCCGATACGTACTGCTATCCACGTCTCGTAATCGTTGGTCTGTAAGTAGGTGAGCAGAGCCAGAACTGCCGGCCTCTCGGGTGCCCACGGCATTCCGCTCACGGGACTTGGTACGTCAGCCTTGCGAGCCGGGTTCTGGTCCGTCTTGCCTCGCCGTAGTCCCCACTCGAACATCGAAGACAGAAGGCGATGAATGTTGAGAACGCTTGCCCTGCTTAATGGCTTCTGGCTCTTGTGTTGTGGGTGCTTCGCTAGATCGTCATAGAGGTCTGTCAGCTCTTCGCTACTGATACTGCGAACGTCCTTCTCTCCGATACGAGGTGCAACGTGGTTCCAGTATCGACGGGTGTCGGCGTACTTGGCACTCTCCGCCCGTGCTCGCCCACCTCTCGTCGGTGCGTTGATCCAAAGTTCGAAGAGGTCGTTGGTCGTCGTGAACTGGCGCTTGCTTTCTTTCCCGCCGCACTCGTAGACCAATCGGGCCAGTGCTTCCGCCGCCCCCTTCTTGGTGCCGTGATAGGTGGTGTTGATCTGCTTCCGCTCACGTGTAATCGGGTCGGGTGCTCCATCAACACGGAGGGTCCAAACGCCCGGTGCACGCTCTCGCTTGCTTCCTCGCACAGTGCACAAGGTAGTACGTCAGAACTGCCGACGTGTGATCTATGTGTAAATAGTGTTGTGTTCTGTCTACGCGCGTGAACTCGCGATGTATCAAAACCCTTTATTTACAAGGGTTTGTCTTGGTGGGCCGCCCGGGTCTCGATCCCGGCACCTTGGGATTAAAAGTCCCCTGCTCTTCCCGATGAGCTAGCGGCCCCGCATTGACTTTAGGGCGACCCAGCGCGCCGCCGCCGTCCTGA
>CAITOG010000180.1 GCA_903893955.1 uncultured Actinomycetes bacterium | reverse complement strand
GTTGATGACCACCGAGCCACGCCCGAGCAGGGTGATGGTCCCGTCCTCCTCCAAGGTGGCGAAGTCCCCGGGCATCACATAGCGGACCCCGTCGACCATGATGAAGACCTCGGCGGTCTTGACCGGGTCGTTGTAGTAGCCGACAGGGATGTCGCCGGTGCGGGCGATCTTGCCGATGATGCCGGAACCGGGCGCCACCTTGTTCATCTCCTCGTCGAAGACCACTGTCTCGCCGAGGGCGGTCACCGTCGGTCCTGACTTCATCGCCGTGGTGTCCTTGGTGACGACAGTCATCCCGTTGTTGCCGCCCTCAGACGACCCGATCGCGTCGGTGATCAAGATGTTGGGCAGCTTCTCGAAGTACCGATCCTTCACCGGTGCGCTGAAGAGCGCAGCTGACGACACGACAGCGAAGAGCGACGAGAGATCGAAGCTCTGCTCGGGGTCATCAAGCGCCTCGATCATCGGCTTCGCCATTGCATCGCCGGTCACCATCACCGAGTTGGCCTTCTCCTCCTCGATGGTGCGCCAGACGGCGACGGGGTCGAACTTGGCCGTCAAGATGATGCGATCGCCCACGAAGCTCCGGCCGATGACCGACCACTGGGTGGCACCGTGCATGAGGGGAGCGATCGGGAAGTGAGTCACGCAGAAGCCGTTCAGACCCTTCTCGACGAACTCTTCAGGCCGCTCCACGCGGACGTTGGTCATCGGATCGACGCCACCGCCGAGGGCGAAGAGCACGTTCTTGTGCTCCCACACGACGCCCTTTGGCATCCCGGTGGTACCACCCGTGTAGAGGATGTAGTGATCGCTCGCCGAGCGAGGGCCGAAATCACGCACCGGTGAGCCGGCTGCCATCAGGTCCTCGAAGTGGAGCGAGCCCGGGGTCGGATCAGGCTCGCTCGATCCATCCTCGACGACGATGACGTGCTCGAGCGTGGGGAGATCGCCCGCGATGTGCGCCACGTGGGGAGCGAACTCTCGCTGGACGACCAGCGCTTTCAGGTCGGCGTTGGTGAAGAGGTAGCGGAGCTCCTCTTCGACATAGCGGTAGTTGATGTTGATCCAGATCGCCCTGAGCTTGAACACCGCCCATGCGGTCTCGACCCACTCGACAGAGTTGTAGGAGTAGATGCCGACGTGGTCGCCAGGTCCGATCCCGAGGTCGGCGAGCGAGTGTGCGAGACGGTTGGCTCGCTCCTCCATCTCGGCATAGGTGCGTCGATTTCCATCGGCGACCAGGTACTCGCGCTCGCCGAAGGCGTCGGCAGCGGCCTCGAACAGGTCTGCAAGGTTGAACTCCATGTCGGGCAGACTAGAACAGGTTTCGGTTTGGGCGCTGCTTCAGCCGCCCAGTGCTGCGGCCCACTCGACCGCCTCCGCCTTGTGACGCCCGTACTCCATCTTCCCGTTTGCAGCCCGGCCGATCGTCTCGACGAAGCGGACCTGTCGTGGCGCCTTGTAGTGGGAGAGGTGCTCTTTGACGTGGGCGATCACCTCATCTGCGCTCGGGGTCGCGCCATCCTCGGCAAGCTCGACGGCGGCCACGATCCGCTCCCCGGTTCGCTCGTCGGGGATGCCGACGACGCAGGCATCCACGATGCTCGGGTGGCGCTTGAGCACCTCTTCGACCTCTTCGGGATAGACCTTTTCGCCGGCGGTGTTGATGCACTGGCTGCCGCGCCCGAGGAGCTGGATGGTCCTGTCGCTCGCCACCTTGGCGTAGTCGCCCGGGATCGAGTACCGCTGGCCGTCGATGATGCGGAAGGTGGCCGCTGACTTCGTCTCGTCCTTGTAGTAGCCGAGTGGGTTCCTCCCACCGAGGGCGAGGACGCCGATGTCGTCGGAGCCCGGGACGACATCATGGCCGTCCTCGTCGAGCACGCGGACCTCGGGCCCGAGCGTGAACTGCCCTGTGTGGCTGGTGCCCGACGCACCCGAGATCGAGCCACCCATACCGAGTGCCTCGGACGACGAGAACATGTCGAGCAGGACCATCCCCTGATGGTGGGCGAGCAGTCCCTGCTTGATCTCCTCAGACCACATCGCCCCTGACGACATGATGGCGATCACCGAGGCCAAGGTCCATCGATCAGAATCCCGCTCGAGCGCGTCGAGCAGCGGGCGTGCGAAGGGGTCGCCGACGATCACGACGACGTTGACGCCCTCGGTATCGATGGTCGTGGCGAGCTCCTCTGGTCGATAGTGGCGCGAGTCGAGCAGCACCACGCGTCCTCCCTCAGCCAGGCACTCGAGCGCGGTGAAGAGCCCGGTGCCGTGCATCAGCGGGCACGCGGGAAGGAGGGCAAGACCTGGTCCGTCCTTCTTGAGCGCGTCAACAATCCCCTCGACGCCAGCGTCCGGGTCGAAGCGTCGGAAGCCGCCAGGGTTGAGCCGACCCATGAGGTCGTCCTGTCGCCACATGACGCCCTTGGGCATGCCGGTGGTCCCGCCGGTGTAGAGCATGATCAGGTCGTCGGGGGTTCGCCGGCTTACGGCCGCAAGGTTGGCTGGCGGAGCTGCTGCCACATCGCCATAGGGCGTTGCCCACGGGGGGCACTCGCTCGTCCCGTCATCGACGAACAGCCAGCCGCGGACCTTGCTGGCCTTCGAGCGGATGGACTCGATGCGCTCGGTGAAGGTGCCGTGGAAGATCACTGCCACCGCGTCGGCGTTGTCCCACAGGTAGAGCAGCTCTTCGTCGCCGTAGCGGTAGTTGGTATTGACCGGGACGAGGCCGATGCGGACGCTCGCGAAGACCCCTTCCATGTACTCAGGTGAGTTGTAGAGGTAGAGGGCGACCTTGTCCTGGTGGACCGTCTCGAGCGAGGCCAGCCAGCCAGCAACACCACGGGAACGCTGTTCGAACTGCTCCCAGGTCACCCGACGACTTCCCTGGATGATGGCGGGCTCGTGTGGCTGGGTGGCTGCGACTGCCTCCCAGATGTCGCCGTAGTTCCAGTCGGTCACCGACACCCCCCTCGTCGTCGCTGTGCCGGGCCTACGCTAGCGAGATGGCAGACGAGAGGGCGGACCGAGCCCGCAGCGCCGTGCGCGCCTGGCTCGACGAGCACCCGTCACCGAGTGGGCGCGAGCTGGCCGAGGCGGGCTATGTCACGCCGCATTGGCCGCATCCATGGGGTCACGATGCCACGCCAGCAGAACAGCTCGTGATCGACGAGGAGCTCAAGGTGGCCGGCGTTCGTCGACCGGTGAATCCGATCGGCATCGGATGGGCAGGACCGACGCTCATGGCTGCAGGCACGCCCGAGCAGCAGCAGAGGTGGCTGCCCGGAGCGCTCTCGGGGGAGGAGTTCTGGTGCCAGCTCTTCTCCGAGCCAGGTGCCGGCTCCGACCTCTCAGCGCTCACCACGACCGCAGTCCGTGATGGCGACGAGTGGATCGTGTCTGGCCAGAAGGTCTGGACGAGCTACGCCCACCTGGCGACGTGGGGGATCCTCCTGGCTCGAACCGACCCCGAGGCTGAGCGGCACCATGGGATCTCCTACTTCGTCTGTCCGATGGATGCACCTGGCGTCGAGGTTCGACCATTGGTCGACATGCGAGGAGAGCACACCTTCAACGAGGTCTTCCTCGACGAGGTGCGGATCCCGAGCGAGAACCTCGTCGGTCGGGTCAACGACGGCTGGCGGCTCGCCAAGGTGACGTTGGCCAACGAGCGAGTCTCGCTCTCAGGCGAGGGTCTCTTGTGGGGCATGGGGCCCGACATGGACGCGCTCATCTCGCTGGCGATCGCGTGCGGGCCGCTGCCGCCAGTCTTGCGAGATCGCACCGTCCGCTTGTGGCAGCGCTCGCGGGTGCTCGACCTCTTGAAGCGCCGCCTCGTCGCGGCTGCAGTGGCTGGCCGACAGCCGGGGCCCGAGGCGTCGGTGCGCAAGGCGCTCGCCGACGAGGTCGGGCAGGATGCAGGCGAGCTGGCGGTCGAGCTCCTGGGCCTGGCAGGCATCGCAGAGGTGGCTGGCGACCCGAACGGTTGGTGGCAGTCGGTCTTCTTGATGGGGCCGGCGCTCACGATCGGCGGCGGCACCTCAGTCGTCCAGCGCAACATCATCTCGGAGCGTGTCCTCGGCCTACCTCGCGACGCCGAGGGCTGAGCTTTTCGCCAGTCCAACCGTGACTACGACGACCAGCTGGCCTCGAGCATCTCGTAGTAGGGCGTCGTGATCGCGGTGGGGGACCCATCGCGGTTTGTGTAGAACTGCTGGCGACGAAGCTTGCCCTTGCCTGCCACCATCTTGTTGGTGTCTGGGTAGGTGACCTCGTCGGCGGTGGGATAGGTGTCGGACCCGATACCGGTCGACACGCGAACCCCCTTGGTGTCGACAGGCGCCTTTGCCAGCTTGGGTGGCTTCAAGAAGGCGGGCTTGGCGTTGAGGTCGACCATGTCGAGCGGGCTGTTGGCGGCTTCGTCGCGAGCCGTGAAGGACGGCAGGTTCCACTTCTGCTCGATGAGCTTCATGATGCTCGTGTGGTCGTAGAGCTGCGTCGAGACGTAGTCGGTCTTGGCATACGGGCTCACCACGCCCGTGGGGACTCGGAAACCGGTCCAACCGAACGTGGCAAGCGAGGTCGATCCGTGCCAGTCGGAGTCAGAGAGGATCGGAGCGACGTCGCCTGGGTCCGGGACCTGGGCCATGGGGACGTGGTCGTAGTACCCACCGTGCTCGTCGACGGTCCACAGCATCAAGGTGTGCTTCCACTGAGGTGACTTCATCAGCGCCGTGGTGACCGAGTGCAGGAAGGCGTCGGCGTGCTGGAGATCCTGGGGGTTCTCGCCGCTGGCGAAATCGAAGCGAGGATCGACCAAGCTCACGGCGGGCAGCGTCCCGGCAGCAGCATCGGAGAAGAAGGTGCTGATCGAGGTGAGGTGATCGAAGAAGCCTGGTACCGAGGCGTGCCCGCCCCAGATCAGCGAGCTCGGGTTGTCGCAGAAGTAGTTCTTCCACGAGATGTTGTGATCCATCAGGGCCTCGAAGATGGTCCCGTTCGAAGGCATCGTGCTGGTCACACTGAACGACGTGGTCAATAGGCCCATCGAGGTCCCCGCCATCATGTAGCGGCGGTTGGGATAGGTCTGGGCAGGGACCGAGCAATGCCAGTTGTCGGCGATCGGGAAGGTCTGCGCCAGCGAGTGCGTGAAGGTGAGCTGGTCAGCGCCGAAGTACCCCATCGAGATCGGCCCCGAGTTGGAGATGACGAAGCCCTGGTTGAGGGCGGCAGGGTCGGTCGGGATGGTCTGCGCGATCGGCGAGCCTGTGAACTGCGTCCATGAAGCGCCCCAGGTCTGCCAGGGCTGCGCGTCGAGCTGGGCGGTGGAGGGCATCTTGAAGGAGCGGATCGAGCCGCCCTTGCCATCGGGGTTGGTGTTGGTCGGTCGAGCACCCGGCGTCGCCCAGCTGAGGCCGTTGCCTCGAGGCGCCGAGCTGCCCGCCTCGGTCAAGGTCCCGAGGATCCCATCGAAGGACTGATTCTCGAGCATCACGATCACGATGTTCTTGATCTTCGGGATCAGATCCGTCCCTGCGGGCTTGGTCAGGTCCGGACGTGGTCCGGCGGGGTGCTTGAGTGCGATCCGCCGGGGTCCCCTCGTCGCAGCACCCGCCACCGAGCTTGCTGCTGCCACGCCGGCTGCACCGGCGACGCCAGTCTTGAGCGCCTGACGGCGGGTGAGGTGGAGGCTGGGCCTCCGTGCTGGATCGTTCGAGCTCATCGGTCCTCCTTGGCTGATGGGGAGGAACCTACCAGCGACCACAGTCGCCGATGGGGCGCCACGATGAGCCGCTAGCTGCCCTCGAGCGGCCCAACGTGCCCGTAGCCCTGGCGGATCCCCTGGCCCGCTCGGGCGACAAGCTGCTCGGGCTCGAAGAGCATCCAATAGGCGTTTCGGGCGTGGCCACGGCTGCGATTCTCGAAGACCATCGCCAGCGTCTCGGGGTCGTCGGCCTCGTCCTCGTGGACGAAGACCTCGAGGATCGGCGTCGAGGTCAAGAGCTGGGCCTGCATGATGCCCTGGCTGGCCTCATGGGCGCAGACCTTGTCGACGTCTGCCTTGCCGGGCATGCCGCACGCGATCACGATCGAGCACCCGTCGACCTCGATCATGTTCTTGGCTGCCACGGCCAGGTCCTTGAAGCCAGGCACGGTTCGCCGCAGCACCTGGAAGGCCTCACCGTGGCCAGGGCACTCGGCCAGCTCGGCCAGCGCAGCTCCGCCCATGTCGTAGCGAGCGAACATGGTGTCGACGACCCCGATGGTGATCATGACCTCTCCTTGGTAGACCTCACTCTTCTACCAGCGATTCGATCTGGCGGTGCCCAGACGGGCCCACCTGACCTAGCTGATGATGGCGTTCTCGGGCAGTCCCGGCACCGAGATGTCGGGGACGTCGAAGGCGAACTCGGGGAACCGGCGGGTAGCGGTGGCTCGCATCCGTGTGGTCGAGTGGACAGGATCGTGGTCGAACGACGGGATCACCTTCGAGCCGAAGACCTCGAGCATCTCGAGCACCTCCTCGTGGTGCATCGAGTCCGAGGGGAGGCCGAAGGTGACCTGGTCGCAGCCGACCGCCTCGTAGCGGCTGAGCTGCTCGGCCACCTCGTCAGGTTCGCCGCACAAGAGCCAGCCCTCGTCGATGAGGAGGTCGAGCGTGGCTTCGTCGCCGACACCGGCGATGCCCTCTGGCCAGGTCGGTGCGTAGTCGGGCTTCGGGATGGTGTCGTGGTAGAGGCAGACCAGCGAGTACAGGTACCCACGACACTGTCGGAGTGCGATCTGCCGAGCACGATCGCGGTCGTTGAGGCAGATCACAGCGTTGGTGAGCATGACGTTGTCGTTGATGAACTGGCCGACCGGCTCGGTGCAGCTGGCGACCGCCTCCTTGTACGCGTCGATGCGACCCTTGAGCCCGAAGACCGGCTCGAAGTTGAAGGCGATGGCGCCGATGCCCATCTCGCCTGCCTGGGCGAAGGTCCCGGGGTTGCCACATGCCACCCAGATAGGGGGGTGACCTGGTCCATAGGGCTTGGGCAGGATGTTGTGGGGCGTCGGGACAGTGAAGCTGGTGCCGGCGTACATGTAGTCGCGCTGCTCCCACATCCGCGGGATCTCTCGGATCACCTCGTTCCACTCGGCCTTGGTCGAGTCCTTGTCGAGGATGTTGAAGCTGGCCATCTCGTGGCTCCCGGCTCCTCGGCCTGTGCCCCACTCGAAGCGCCTGTCGGTGAGGTGGTCCATCATCGCTGCGCGTTCCGCGTAGCGGACGGGGTGCTCCTTGCGCGGCGAGAGGCTGTTGATCCCGGTGCCGATGTGGATGCGCTCGGTCTTCGCTGCGACGTAGCCCATCACCGGTTCAGGAGCGGAGAGGTGGGAGTACTCGGTGAGGGCGTGGTGTTCGCCGAACCAGGCGTACTTCCAGTTGTGGCGATCAGCGGTGAGCGCGAACTCGATCTCACGCTCGAACATGAGGTGCTCGGCGTCCGAGTCGCGCGAGGCGGGCCCCGGGAGATAGCCGTTGATGAAGATCCCGAACTCCACGTGTGCCCCCTTGTCTGTCGCCGACGAGCGGCGACGATCGATCAGCGCAAACTAGAACAAGTTCTATTTTGCGTCAACAGCGACCATCGCCCGAGCCGTGAGGTGGCCGCCTGGTCTGCGGGGTGCTACTCATTGGAGTTCGGAGGGGCGCATCGGCCCCGCACGACCTGAGGAGGGCCGATGGCCTGGGACTTCGAGACTGAGCCAGAGTTCGAGAGCAAGCTCGAGTGGATGCGGGGCTTCGTCAAGGAGGAGATCTTCCCCCTCGAGACACTTGAGCTGACCTACGACCAGCTCCTCAAGATGATCAAGCCGCTCCAGGACGAGGTGCGCGAGCGTGGCCTCTGGGCGGCCCATCTGCCGCCAGAGCTCGGCGGCATGGGCTTCGGCCAGCTCAAGCTGGGCCTCATGCACGAGATCCTCGGGCAGAGCCCCTACGCCCCTGTGGTCTTCGGATCGAATGCCCCTGATTCCGGGAACGCCGAGATCATCGCCGTGGGGATGGAGATGTCAGGTGACGAGTCGCATCGTGAGCGGTGGCTCCAGCCGCTCCTCGACTCCACATTGCGAAGCGGCTTCTCGATGACAGAGCCACACACCGCAGGGTCCGACCCGACGTTGCTCACCACTCGTGCCGTGCTCGACGGCGATCAGTGGGTCATCGACGGGCGCAAGTGGTACACCACCAACGGGTCGGTGGCCGACTTCCTCGTGGTCATGGCCGTGACGAACCCTGACGTCCACCCCTACCAAGGCTCATCGATGATCATCGTGCCCGTCGACACGCCAGGGGTCACGATCCTTCGCGACGTCGGCTCGATGGACGATCCCACCGTCGTCTTCGGCAAGTTCGGCAACCACGCTGAGGTGCTCTACGAGTCGGTGCGCGTCCCTAAGGAGAACATCGTCGGCGTC
>CAITOG010000179.1 GCA_903893955.1 uncultured Actinomycetes bacterium | reverse complement strand
GCGTCGTCACCGTCGATGGTCGGATGATCGAGAACCTGCACGTCGACGAAGCTCGCCGTGTGCTTGCCATCCAAGCGGCGATCCTCGAGTCGCAGGGCTGAGGTGTCGCACGGGTTCCGACCGGCCACGCCGATCAGAACCCGCAGTTCTCCTCATCGTCGCTGTTGTTGCCGTCTGGGCACGTCGTGTTGTTGAGGTTGGCGGTCGACAACCTCGTGTGCTTGAGATCAGCGCCTGTTAAGTCGGCATCGGTCAGATCGGCTCCATCCAATACGACTTGGTGGAGGATCGCATCTGACAGGTTTGCTCCGGTTAGATCAGCGCCGGAGAGATTCGACCCGAGGATCGTGGCTTGCTTCAGCCGAGAGTAGCGAAGGTTACCGTTCTGCAAGTTCGACCACTGGATCGTGGTGCCGTTCAGGTGCGCGTGGCTGAGGCGTGCGTGGCGAAGTCGGGACCGGTCGATCGTTGAGTGAGAGAAGTTGGCTCGGCTCGCGTCCACCATGTTCAAGGAGGTCCACGTCACCAGCGTTCCGTTCATGGTCACGTGGGAAAGCGACGACCTATTGAGTCGCGATCGGAAGATGTAGCTGTTACTCAAGTTCGCGCCGGAGAGCTGATCTGAGCGCATGTTCGCGAACGTTGCCACCACCGCGGTCAGGTCGGCACCGGAAAGGTTGGCGAAGGGCAAGATCGTGGAGTGCATCACCGCATGAGTCAGCAGGGCCGACGAGAAGTCTGCGCCTGATGCGTTTGCCTCTGAGAGGTGGGCACCGCTGAGGTTGGACGAATGGAACCTGGTCCCGAGCAAGGTCGAGCGATAGAGCCTCGCCCCTGCGAGGTTTTGGCCGGAGAGATCCCAACCGCTGAGGTTGGCCCCAGGGTGGATCGGGTTGCTCGCGCCCGCGGCGGTTCCCGTCAGCGCTGTCGCTGCGACTGCAGCGATGATTGCTCCTCGGAGCTTTGGTGTCACGACGTTGAGGCTACCAGCGGCGAGTGGCGAGCTGACCTCGCCCCTCGCCCATGATGTGGTGGCAATGACGTCGGAGATTCCCTTTGATGGCGTCGACGCACGGATTCGTCGACGAAGGAGTCCGGCGAGAAGCAATGCCTGTTCGCACGCACCCTTGACGGTATGGTCCTTGCAGGCGGGTCGTCGCCCCCTCGCATCGAAGAAACCAGACGGAGGTGGAGCGTGGCCGGATTGGTCATCATCGCAGCAGTCGTGGTGCTCTATTCGCTCTGCGCAACTGTGCTCGACCGCGCCTCGATCACAGGTCCGCTCGTACTGCTCGTCGTCGGTTCGGTATTCGGTGACGGGGGACTCGATGTCCTGCACATCGCGGTCAGCGCCGAGTCGCTCCGGGTCCTTGCGGAACTCGCCCTGGCGATCATCCTCTTCAGCGATGCATCGTCGATCTCAGTCTCGAGCGCACGAGGCGAGGTCGGCATCACGGGTCGACTCCTCGGCATCGGTCTGCCACTGACGATCGGGCTCGGAGCCGTCCTGTGCCATGTGTGCTTTCCTGCAGCCAGCTGGCCCTTGTGCGCGCTTGTTGGTTCACTGTTGGCTCCGACTGATGCTGCACTTGGGTTGGCCGTGGTCACGAATCCGCTGGTGCCACGACGAGTACGCGAGACGCTGAGCATCGAGGGGGGGCTCAACGATGGCCTCGCCACTCCCTTCGTCTACTTCTTCCTTGCTCTCTCACTCTCTGAGAGCACAAGTGGACACTGGCGCCACGCCCTGGTCGAGCTCGCAGGCGGCATCGTCGTTGGCATCGTGCTCGGCGGCGCCGCAGGATGGCTGTGTCGCTGGGCGTGCGCTCGCCTCTCTGTGGGTGACCGGCACAAGCAACTCGCGTTCCTTGCTGCGGGCCTGCTCGTGTTCGCCACCGCCCTCGATCTCGGCTTCAACGGCTTCGTGGCGGCCTACGTGGCGGGCTTCGCCTTCGCTATCGGGTCCAAGGGCGTCCTTGACGACGCCAAGGAGCTCAGCGATGACGCGGGCATCTACACCTCGTTTGCCGTCTGGCTGCTGTTCGGGGTGGCGGTGGCCGGACCGATCCTTCGCCTCGGCTTCTCGTGGACCGCGCTGCTCTATGCCTGTCTCAGCCTCACCGTCATCAGGATGGTGCCCGTGGCGATCGCCTTGATCGGTACCAAGACGCGTCCGCTCACCGTGTCGTTCATCGGGTGGTTTGGGCCGCGAGGGCTCGCGTCAGTGGTGTTCTTGATCGTCGCCGTCGACCAGTTCCCACACGCAAGCGACCTGCGTGTGCTCGTCACCGCGGCCACGTGGACGATCGTGCTGTCGGTCGTGCTCCACGGTCTTACCTCGAGGCCGTTCGCAGCGGCCTTCGGACGCCGGGTCCAGGGGTCGTCGGCCACGCCGGAGGAGTCGTCGGGTCCGGCCACGATCGGTCGGTTCCGCACGTCGGGCTCGTGACGCTCGCCAGCCGGCTCAGAGGCACTTGCCCGGGACGATTCGAACGCCGACGAGCCGTGCGATGCCTGTGTTCTTAAGGGTCACGATGCGCGAGCCGGGCCGCGAGGTGATGGTGGCGCCGTTTGCGTAGACGCAGTAGTTGTAGCGGTTGAACTTGAGCGGATCGAGGTGGATCGAGGTCGGCGCCTTGATCGACGGGTTCGATTGGTAGATCAGGGAGTACTCACCGTTCAACGGCACCGTCATGCCGTCGATCGGGACGCCAGCGATCGCCATCGCGTAGGTGCCGGTCAGCGCCGGGGCCGACGCGCTCAGCGAACCGTCGGGGGTGACGATGGCCTCGTCGCTGGAGCCCGT
>CAITOG010000178.1 GCA_903893955.1 uncultured Actinomycetes bacterium | reverse complement strand
GGCGGCTCGCCCGAGGAGATCGCCGACGTCGTCAGCGGGAGCGCTCGGACTCAGATCGACGAGTGCTCGGGGATAGGGGTCGTCGTCGAGCCACGACACGATGCGGATCCGCTCGATCCCCCTCGTCACGAGCAGCCACCGTCCGTCCTCGAAGGGCGCAGCGAGCTGGACCTTGAGCAAAGTGCCCACGCCAGTTCGTCGATCACCACCGCCGACCTCACAACCCCCCGAGATCAGCGCTGTTCCGAACTCCTGGTTGCCGGCGAGCACATCGTCGACGAGCGCTCGGTACCGAGGCTCGAAGACGTGGAGTGGCACGTCCTGGCCCGGAAAGTGGACTCCCGAGAGGGGAAACATCGGCAGTGCGACCAGCTCGCTCATCACCGCTTCAGGCTAGGGGTGGGCGTCCGCAGACGATGCACCTCGATCGGGGCAGCCTTCGATCCTCAGGGCGCGTGAAGCAGTTCGGGATGACGCGCTTCGATCATGCGTCGAAGGCCATCTCGCCATCCGACCGTGGTGGCGCCCACGCGCTCGTGGAGCCGACTCAGGTCGACCATGACCGAGTCGATGGTGGCGTCGGTCTTCTCGAAGGCCACCTCGAGCCCACAGATCTCAGCCATGTAGGAGCACCACTCCTCCACCGACACCGGGTCGGTGCCGCCCCAGTTGAGCGTGGTTGCCGGCACGCCTGCCGCACCGAGTAGCCCTGGGACCATCCCTACGATGTCATCCTCGTGGATGGGGTGGTACGTCGACGGGTCATCGGTGTGCACCGGGATCTTCGAGCCGTTCAGCATCATCTCGAGGTGGATCGCAGGCCAACCGCCGTTGTCGCCGTACGGGACAGAGAGCCGAGCGATCGTGGTCGGGAGATCGAAGCGCTTTGCCGCCCAGCGGACTGCAGTCTCAGCTGCGATCTTGGAGGTCGAATAGGTACGCAGGAACTCCCAGACCCCGTGGTTGTCGCCGTACGGGCCTTCCTCGGTGAAGACGTGGTGGCCCATCGGCTTGTACACGGCGGTCGACGAGCAGTGCACGAAGGCCTTCGCACCAGCCACACGCTCCATGAGGGACAGCACCCCGCCCGCATTGGCGTCGAGATCGCGGTTCCAGTCGTTGGTCTTGGCCACCGCGAAGTTCAGGACATAGTCGATCCCCTCTGGGATTGCTGCGACGTCTCCCGCCTCGAGATCCATGGTGATGCACGACACCCCACCGGCTTCGAGCTCCTCTCGCTTGGCCGGATTCGAGAACCGTGCAGCACCGAGCACCGTGGCGCTCTCGGCCAAGCGCAGCGCCATCGGCGTCGCCACCTGGCCGGTCACCCCGGTCACCAAGATGGTCGAGCCTGTCAGGTCGATGCTCATGTCGTGCCTCCCCTGGTCGTGTGGTCATTCGTCGATCCGGCGGCATCTCCGAGACGGGCCGCCATCAGACGCGCGCCTCGACGACCTCGGTCATCGCTTCGAGACAGGCGGGGTCCCAGGTTCCCGGCACGAGGGTGAACTCTTCGATGCCGACCTCTTCTGCCCCGTCGAGGACGCGATTGAGCTCAGCAGGGGTCGCCACGGTGAGCGACTGGGCAACTGCCTCCGCCATCTCGGTCCCGAGGAAGCCCAGATAGGTCGCAGCGAAGCGCTGGAGGACGCCGAGCGAGTCAGGCACACCGAGCGTGCAGAAGGTGCCAGTTCCGAGCCACGGCTCTTCCTCCCGACTGGCGGCTTCCCAAGCCTGACGGGCGCCCAACGCCGCCAAGGCGACCTCCTTGGGGTCGCCAGAGACCGAGAACCCCGTGATGCCATCCGCCCAGCGTGCAGCACGGGCGAGCCCCTTCGGGCCCATCGCTCCAGAGAGGAGACGAGGACCACCCGGTTGGGTGCATGCCGGCCCGATCGGATCTGCGCCCTCAAACGGCGGGACGCCAGCCCAGAGCTCTCGGAGCCGGGCCGCGAGCTCGTCGACGGTGTCATGGCGGGAGCGGAAGGGTGCATCGACGGCCTGATAATCATGGGGGCGGCCGCCGACGCCGAGGCCGACCACGAGGCGACCCTCTGACAAGACGTCGATCGTGGCCAGCTGCTTGGCGAGCATCGCTGGCCGGTGGAGGCCCGCCACCACGATGTTGGCCAGGACGTCGACTCGCTCGGTCAGCGCTGCACATGCCGACAGCGTCGAGATCAGCTCAGGATTGACGAACGTCAGCCGCTCTCCTGTTGAGATCGAGGAGTACGGACCCTGATCGACCATCGAGCACCACTCACGCAGGAGCGGCCCGGTGTAGCCGGCTGCCATCGTCGGCAGCGCCACCCCAATCTTCATCGTGCTTCCCCCCTTGACGAGCTCAGTCGGCTCGAGATCAGTCGACCAGCGCGGTGGCGTTCCCGACCACCTTCTCCTCGCCATCAGCGTTCGACAGCCTGACGTCGAGGTCGACCAGCGTCCGGCCATCCTCTTCGCGCAGTCCAGCGACCACCACGCTCGTGATCAGCTCCTCGCCCGGCCAGGTCTGACGGGCGAAGCGCACGGAGTAGTCGACCACGCGGCCAGCGCCGACAAAGGCGGTGATCGCTGAGCCGAGGAACCCCATCGAGAGCATCCCGTGGCCGAACACGCTCGGCTGACCAGCCGCAGCGGCCTTCACCTCGTCGTGGTGCATGGGGTTGAAGTCCCCAGAGGCTCCTGCATAGCGGACGAGGTCGGTTCGGGTGAGGGTGTGGCGCAGCACCGGCGCCTCCATGCCGACGGTGATTTCAGCGGCGGTGATGTTCGAACCCATCAGGTGTGCTCCTTGGTCTCGTGGTTGTTCAGGTCGTCTGGGGCTCAGGATCCCGGGGCAGGCCCAGCATCCGCTCGCCGATCACGTTTCGCTGCACCTCAGAGGTGCCACCTGCAATCGTCAGGCAGAGGGTGTGGAGGACCTGCCGAGCGAAGTACGCCGGCGTTCCCTCGACGGCTGTTGGTCCGAGCGGCCCGAGGATGTCGAGGCCGAAGTAGGCGACGTCCTGGTCGTGCTCTGCCCCGAGCAGCTTGGCGAGACTGGCCTCAGAGCCAGGCTCGAGCCCGAAGACGCTGCGAAGGACCGAACGATGCCGCATCTGGGCCAGCGACTGCGCATCCACGAGGAGCTTGCCGAGATGGTCGAGCTCCGCATCATCAGGCTCGCGATCGTCGAGGACCTCAAGGACCGTTTCGAGACCATCGCCGAAGGCGCTCGCCGAGGCCAGAGCCACGCGCTCGTTGGCCAAGGTCGTCCGAGCGAGTCGCCAGCCGTCATTGACGGTGCCGATGACGCAATCGTCAGGGATGAAGACGCCATCGAGGAACACCTCGTTGAACAGCGCCTCACCGGTGATCTCGCGGAGCGGTCGGATGTCGACTCCGTCGGCCGCCATGTCGAGCACGAAGTAGGTGATGCCGGCATGCTTGGGTCCGCTTGCATCGGAGCGAGCGAGCAGGATCCCGTACTTCGCCCACCGAGCGGCAGATGTCCAGACCTTCTGCCCGTCGATCTGCCAGCCACCGTCGACCTTCGTCGCACGAGTCGAGAGCGATGCGAGGTCGCTGCCAGCACCAGGCTCTGAGAACAGCTGGCACCAGATCACCTCACCCCTGATCGAAGGCGCGACGAAGCGTTCCTGTTGCTCCGGCGTTCCATGGGCGATCAGCGTGGGGAGCGCCCAAGCGGTGACGTGTGCTGGCGGCCGCCTGACACCATGCTCGGCGAGCAGCTCATCGATGACCAGTTGCTCGACCGCGCCGGCCCCGCGCCCGAACGGCACCGGCCAGTGAGGGAACCAGAGGCCCCGCTCGCCAAGCAGGGCGGTCCGCTCCGAGGGATCAGCCGCAGCGATCTCCTCGACGATCGGCGTGAGCTCCTCCCGGAGCGCAGCGGCCTCGTCTGGAAGGTCGATGCCGAGCTGTCGACGAGCCCCTTCGAGTGCCAGCCGAGCGACCACTCGACGCGCTGACGAAGAGGAACCGAGCAGGCCACGGAGCATGAGCGCTCGCCTGAGGAAGATGTGCGCATCGTGCTCCCAGGTGAACCCCATGCCGCCGAGGATCTGGATCGCATCGCGAGCTGCATCGACCGCGCCGTCGATCGCCAGCGCTCCCGCAGCCTCAGCGCACAGCACGGCCTCGAGCTCGCTTGCCTCATCGGTGACGTGATCGATGGCCTGCGCCCCATCCCACACCAGGGCCGTCATCTGCTCGACGCGAAGCAAGAGGTTCGCGAGCCGGTGCTTCACGGCCTGGAACTGACCGATGGGGCGGCCGAACTGGATTCTTGAGGTTGCGTGTTCGGTCGCCTGCTCGAGACAGGCGCGTGCCACGCCCGTCAGCTCGGCTGCGGCGAGCGTGACGCACATCGCTCGTGCCATCGGGATCGACAGCCCATCCAATCGCCGCTCGATCGGTACCGCCACCTGGTCGAAGGTGATCGTCGAAGCGCGCCGGGTCGGATCGAGGCCGATGTGCTCAGCAACCTCGACGCCGGGCGAGTCGAGGTCGAGTGCGACCAGGCGCGCACCAGTGCCATCGTCGACGGCGACAAGCAAGAGCCCAGCGTGACCGGCGAGGACAGCATCGAGCGTCCCGGTGACCAGCAGGTGGCCAGCCTCAGCCTTGGCGCACAGCACCGAGCGAACTGGCCCGAGGAGTGCCACGGTCGCGGTCAGATCACCGACCAGGATGCGTGGCACCAAGGCAGCGGCGAGCTCTGCGCTGGCGCCGCGCTCAAGGAGGCCTGCGGCCAGCGCCGTGGTGAGGTAGCCCCCGGGCGCTGCGACCCGGCCAAGCTCTTCGGCCACAAGGCACAGCTCCATGAAGGTCGCGCCCTCGCCACCGAGCTCCGCGGCCACGTGGATGCCGGTTAGCCCCATTTCGCTGAGCTCGCGCAAGGTCTCGTCGCCCTCGACGACCTCGAGATCGAGGTTGGCACGCGCTCGTCCGGCCAGCTGCTCGACGGCAAAGCGTCGGATGGTCTGCTGCAGCTCGACGTGGTCTTCGCTGATGCCGATGGGCATGGGCGCTCCTCGATCTAGAACGTGTTCTAGAAGTCTCGCGCACCAGGGGCGACGCGGGCGATCCCGCGTCGACCTCAGATGCGGTGGATGATGTTGAACCGTGACGTCACGACGGGCTCCCCGGTGGCTCGGTCCTTCCAGATCGTCTCGGTGACGACGAAGGTCATCGTCTTGCCCTTGGACTCCTTGGCATAGGCGTCGACGATGGTCCCCTCGCCGACCAGGACGTCACCCACCAGCACCGGGCGGTGGTAGTGGAACG
>CAITOG010000177.1 GCA_903893955.1 uncultured Actinomycetes bacterium | reverse complement strand
CCTCGTGCAGTCCGACGATGGTCTCCGTCGAGATCTTGCGGCCGGTGCGGACCGGGATGTCGTAGAGGACCACCGGGAGTGCGGTGGCCTTCGCCACCGCTGCGAAGTGGCCAGACAGTCCAGCCTGCGAGGGTCTGTTGTAGTACGGGGTAACGGCCAAGATGCCAGCCGCGCCGAGGCCAGCGGCCTGTCGGGTCAATCCGACGGAGTGCTCGGTATCGTTCGTGGTCGTCCCGGCGAGCACCGGGATCGTCACGGCCTCAGCAACCGCCTTAATTAAATCAAGGCGCTCGGGGTCGGTGAGGACTGGTGCCTCGCCCGTGGTCCCTGCCACACAGAGGCCATCGGAACCGTGGTCCGCCAGGTGGCGGGCGAGCTGCTGTGCCGCATCGAGGTCGAGTTTCTCATCGGCATCGAAGGGCGTGACCATGGCGGTCACGACCCGTCCGAACAACGGTTCGGGAGCGGTCGTCACGACCTCAACCTAGCAGCGACGCCGGCGATCTCATGGATCGCCGGCGTCGCCACGAAGGGTGTGACCTAGAGGATGCCCGCAGCGTCGCGCTCAGCTGGTGAGCCCTCGGCCTGTGCCTGGACCTCGGCCTCGGTGTCCTCGAAGTGCTCGAACTGGATGATGCCCATCTCGGTGAACTTCTCACGCAGCCAGCCGTCACCGGCGTCCAGCAGGCCCAGCTTGCGGCAGTTCGGAACGATCTTTCCGAAGAGGAGCGACTGGAAGTCCACGCGCGTCACGTCCTGTTCGGCGATCTTCGCCGCCGCGGCAGGCGACACGCCCATACGGTCCCAGACCTCCTGGCCCTGCATCCGGTCGCGCATCCGGATCGCGGCCTCGAAGGCGAACTCCTGGCGCTCGCGGATCTCGGCGTGGGTCATGTCGCTGTAGATCTCCTGGAGGCTCAGCACGCCGAAGGCGACGTGACGAGCCTCATCGGCCATGACATAGCGGAGCAGCTGCTGGAGCAGTGGCTCTGGCGTCGTCTGGGCCATGAAGCCGAACGCAGCCAGCGCCAGCCCCTCCACCATGATCTGCATGCCCAGATACGTCATGTCCCAACGGCTGTCGGCGACGATGTCGTCGAGCAGCAGGCCGAGGTGACCGTTCATCTGGTAGTGCCCGGACAGCTTGGTGTCGAGGTAGCGAGAGAAGACCTCGACGTGGCGGGCCTCATCCATGACCTGGGTCGCTGCGTAGTACTTCGCGTCGATCCACGGCACCGTCTCGACGATCTTGGCGGTGCACAGCAACGCACCCTGCTCGCCGTGCATGAACTGGCTCAGCATCCAGTTCTGGTACTGCATGTTGATCTCGACCCACTCGGTCTCGCCCCAGGTCGCCATCGGCGTGCCCGACAGGTCGAGATCAGGGTTGGCCAGGGGACCTGTCGCTCCGTCGAGATACGCCTGGTGGGCGATCTTCTCCTGGTCGACGTTCGTGTCCCAGGCCAGGTCGGTGCTGCCGTTCCACTGCGACTTCTTGGCCTTCTCGTAGAGCTTGTCGAGCTTGGGCCGAGCACCCTTCTCGTAGTCCCACGTGAACATCGCCGCGCAGTTGTCCTCGACGACGTGCATGCCGTCTTCCTCGATGGCGCCGACGAGGTGGAAGATCTCCTCGAAGTCGTTGACGTCGTCTCTCCCGATTAGCTCGGCGTTCGATCGCATGTCCTGGTGGTCTTCGGTCAGTGCCATGGTGGCCCCCCTTGTGTGATTGTTGTCGGTCGTTGGATGTCGATTGTGGTCAGAGAGTCCGCGTTGACGAGGCGAGTGCCTCGATCCCCGGCAGGACGAAGCGACCGACGAGGCCGTGCACGTCGTCCTCGTCGGTCAGGTCAATCATCTCGTCCTCATCGAGCAGATACGAAAGCACGATCCTCGTGGCCCACTCGGCTGCTCGGAGCGACTGCTCATGTTCGAGCCACCGGCCATAGAAGGGCGCAGAAAATCCTGCGGCGACAGCCAGCGCCTGGTCCATCTCGCCGAAGGACAAATTCTTGAGCAGTTCGTCTGGCTCGATCTCGAGCATCGTCTGGATCGCTGCGGAATCCTGGACCCATCTGGCCGTGGTGGTGATTCCAGCGACCAACGCAGCCTCAAGGTCCTCCGCTCCACCCATCGCCACCGCCAGGGCGGAGAAGAAGCGGGCGAGCTCTGTCTCTGCCATCGCCCGGATGACATCGTCACGCCCACCCGGCAGGGTCCGGTACAGCGTCGCCCTCGACATCCCCGCGGCCCGCGCCACGTCGTCGACGGTCGTCGCCTTGAGTCCCCGAGCGGCCACGCAGGCCAGCGCCGCGTCGACGATGGCAACCCGCTTCGACGCGGCATCGCCGCGTTGGGGCGACCCAGTCGGCTTGTCGATCGCTGCCAAGGACATCAGGTGAGACGATACGTCCCGATTTGTCACATTGTCAACGATCAGCGGGCACCTGCGGCACGATGCCGCTGAGCAGCTCTCCCCTGACCAGCTCTGTGAGCTGCGCAGGGTCGTCGAGGTCCCAGCGACCTGCCGCGCCGACGTAGGAGAGGACCATGCGGGCCAGGAAATCGGCTGCCTGGGCGACCTCGACACCTGGCGCCAGCTCGTGGCGCTCGAGGTAGGGCGTGAGAAACCACGCGACCAGCTCCCTCGTCTCGCTCGACTGCGCTCGGAGCGCGGGCTCGAGGATCTCGGGCTCGGTCCTCAGGATCATCTGGAGCACGTCGTGGTCCTCGATGGCCCGGTGCGCTGTCCTGAGGCCCAGCTCCATCACCTCTTCGAGGGTCTCGGCGTCCGAGATCGCTTCGTAGAGGCGGAGGAAGAAGAGTCGGTACTCGTACGTGACCACCTCGTCGATGAGCTCAGCTCGCCCACCGGGGAAGTAGCGGTACATCGTCGCCCTCGACACTCCGGCTGCGACCGCGACGTCCTCGATCGAGGTCCTCGCCGGACCGAAGCGGGCGACGAGCGCGTACGCCGCTTCGACGATCCGCTCCTTGGTGGCAGGAACCGCCACGTCAGTCGTCGAGCAGTGCGTCGAGCCCGACAGTGAGCCCGGTCCTCGTCGACGCGGTGCGGACTGCCAGCAGCACGCCCGCCATGAAGGAGGTTCGGTCCCAGCTGTCGTGTCGAATCGTCAGTGCCTCGCCCGGGCTCGCCAGGATGATCTCCTCGTGGGCGACCAGGCCTGGCAGGCGCACCGAGTGGATGCGGACGCCACCGGGCCCGTTCGCACCGCGTGCACCTTCTGCCACCACCGTGGTCGTGGGATCGTGGCACTCACCAAGGCCGGCCTCGTCACGAGCGGTGGCGATCCTTCGGGCGGTCGACAGCGAGGTCCCGCTCGGCGCATCGACCTTCCGATCGTGATGGAGCTCAATCACCTCCACGCCGTCAAAGTAGCGAGCTGCTGTCTCAGCAAACCGCATCGCCAGCACAGCTCCGAGTGCGAAGTTTGCGGCCACGAGCACACTCCGCTGACTCGCATCACTCGCCACCTCCAGCGCCGCCAGATCAGCGTCCGATAGGCCGGTGGTGCCGCTGACCACGTGACAGCCCAGAGCGAGTGCGGCGGCGAGGTTCTCCCGAGCGGCCTCAGCGACCGTGAAATCGACGACGACGTCGGCAACGCCCGTTCCCAGCTCGGCCATCGATGTTGCCGCGACCACGCCCTCATCGGCGGCAATCGTGGCGATCTCTGGGTCGACCACACAGGACACGACCATGTCGGGAGCGCCCTGGACAGCCTCGATCACCGTCTGACCCATCCGGCCTGCTGCCCCGATCACACCGACTCTGATCACCGCCGCACCCTACCGCTCTGATCGGCGCGACGGCGAAGGATGACCACCATCACAGCGAAGGCGACGAAGCCTGCGATGCCGAGTGCGCTCCCCACGAGCCCGAACGTCATCCCCGGGGCGCGATAGCCAAAGGTGACCCGCCACCGACCTGCCGGGAGCCTCACCGACTGGACGAGGTCATGCGCCACGACCGCCTGCTCATGTGAGGTGGTCGAGCCCACCGGCTGGACGGTGGCGCTCCAGCCGGG
>CAITOG010000176.1 GCA_903893955.1 uncultured Actinomycetes bacterium | reverse complement strand
TGCCCGCTCGCAGCGCAGTTCTTGCGATCGACCTGGGGCAGGAGGGGCCCGACACCGAACTCAGACTCAGAGGTGATCAGGGTCTGCTTTGACGGGCAAGCGGCTGCCGAGAGGTCGTAGGAGATGGGGAAGGCGACCGAGTTGGCAGGATTTGGCGTCTGGGTCGAAGGGTGCGTGAGGATCGATTCGGTGACGACGATCCCACAGACCATCGACCCGCCATCGCAGTAGAAGGAACCGGTGGTGTTCGTGCCCGGGATCTTGGCGCGGTAGGGATTGCCGCCGGATGGATCATTGAGCGGCACCTGGGTGCTCTCATCGATCGTCCCGTCGGAGAAGACCGTCATCGTGGTCGTGCTCGGGGCGATGAAGGTTGGATCGGCACCGTCGACGCACTGAGGTGACGGCGTCAATCCCGTCGTCAGGTTGCAGTAGTGGACCTTGATGTAGGCCCCCGGCTGGAGCCCGTAGCCGCGGATGTACGCCCACGGCTGCGTGCTGCCGACCGGCGTGACGCCCTGCGTGGGGCCGACCTGGATCTGTCCACCATTGTTGGGCAGGTTCGAACACGTCCAGTTCGCTGGGCACGGTGGAGCTGGGGTCGCAGCAGCACCTGCCCGGGTCGACATCGGGATGACGACAAGGCTGGCCACGAGGAGCAGCAGCCCTGCCACCACCATGAACCATCGAGGGGCGAGTCGCTCACGCCACGTCATCGGTGTCACCTTCCTCGACTGGATCGATCTGACCGTCATCTCGGATCCCTCGTAGTCCACCGGGCCGCCGGGCGAGGGCCAAGAGCACGAGCGGGAGCACGATCACGGCCAAGAAGCCAAGGGTCCAGACGAGCATTGCTCCCGTGGGTCCCGGGAGCCCGAGCAGATGATTGCTCGCCGCCACGAGTGCCACACCTGGCGTCTGGCCGGCGGCCGCAAGCGTGCCTCCTGGTCCCTTCGTTGACGACTTGAGGATCGTTGACTTGCCGCCGGTACCGACCGATGCAGCAGCCGCGTTGCCGTTGCCGTTGCCGGTCCCGATGTTCACCGTGCCGGTGAAGCCACCATCAGGCGCGCCGAGAATCGGCGGTTCGCCCACGCTCTGGAGCTGTCCAGTGACGTAAGGGTTGGGACACGTGTTGGCATCGATCGTCGAGGGGATCGGCACGTGGCCGTTCATCTTCGAGATCGCAGCAAAATCCGCCGCAACCAGGTTCGTCGGCAAGGGTGAGTACCCGAGCTGTCCCGCTGACTGCTGACCCTGGCAGGCAAGGAAGAGGACGAAGGCGCTGAGGACGGCACCCTTTGCGGGGTTCATCGTCGAACCGAGCGTGATGAGGTAGCTGTACGCAGAGATCGGATACGCCTGCGGATTGGGCGACGTGAAGACACCCGCCAACGACTGCTCACCGGTAGAGAGGTTGATCTGGTCGCTGGTCAGCGCGTAGGCATCGGCAAGCTCCGAAGGTCGGATAAAGCTGCCTGCCGCGTTCTGGATGTACGCACACGGCATGTTGTGCTCGGTTGCGTAGCCCGTCTCGACGTAGGTGATCGTGTTCAACGACGAGGCAACGTAGTTCGAGGCGTTGTCCGAGCCGTTCTGAGACACCCAGGTCGCTTCCGAGTACGGACCGACCGTGGTGCCGCCGCTCGCCGGTGTCGGCCAGATGGCAGTCGGCCCGCCCCCTGCGCCCATGGCTGACGTGAAACCAGCCCACGCGGAAGGAGCGACAACCTGGAGATAGTTCGAGAAAATGTAGTTGTCACCAGATGCATCTGCTCGGTAGGTCACGACGATCGGCGCATTTGGAAGCAGCGCACCAGGGTTCAGGGCTGTGATCGAAGGGTCGTTCCACTTGCGGATCTGCCCGGTGAAGATCCCTCCGATGACTGAAGGGTTGAGCCTGAGCTGCTGCACCTGCTGGCCGGTCTGGCCGGTGACGTTGTACATCAGGCACGTGGCACCTGCGACGTCGGGCATGTACTGGTACCCCGATGGCGGCGGCGTGGGGTTCTGACCAGCTGAGTAGCCGATCTCTGATGCGCCGAAGTCAACGAGGCCCTGCGCAAAATTCTCAAGCCCGATGACCGACGATGACGCCTGGTAGTTCACATTGAGGCCGAGTGCTGAGTAGACCTGCGATACCCACGCATTGATGGCGATCGCCGAGTAGCTCGAGCCGGTGCCGCTCGAGGTCACGCCGGCGGATGCCACCGAGGTCCCCGCAAGTGGGCTCAGGGCGACAGCGAACGACATCGATGCCAGGGCCAGCATCCCGAGCGGCCGCGAGAACAGCTTCTTGATGCTCATCCGAATCGTCCATTCACGTAGTCGAGCGTCCGTGGGTCATTTGGTGCCGAGAACATCTTCACCGTCGAACCGACCTCGACGATGTGGCCCGGCTTGCCGTTCTCCGAGAGGAAGAACGCGCAGTTGTCCGAGACACGGTTGGCTTGCTGCATGTTGTGGGTCACGATCACCACCGTGACCTCCTCCTTGATGTCGGCGATCGTCTCCTCGATCCTCAAGGTCGATGCAGGGTCGAGCGCGGAGCATGGCTCGTCCATCAGCAGCACCGAGGGCCGCACGGCAAGTGCGCGCGCGATGCAGAGCCGCTGCTGCTGTCCTCCAGAAAGCGCTCCGCCCATGTTCGAGAGGCGGTCCTTGACCTCTGTCCAGAGTCCAGCCTTGGTCAGTGCCTCCTCGACGAGGTCGGCCTTGCTCGACGTCTTGATGCGGTTGAAGCGGAGGCCTGCGAGCACGTTCTGCTCGATGCTCATGGCAGGGAACGGGTTGGGGCGTTGGAAGACCATGCCGATGTGTCGGCGAACCCATGTCGCTCGCTGGTTGGGCGAGTAGATGTCTTCGCCATTGAGCTCAACGGTCCCGGCTAGCTGGGCGCCATTGATCGTCTCGTGCATCCTGTTGAGGATGCGGAGGAAGGTCGACTTCCCGCAACCCGAAGGTCCGATGAGCGCGGTCACCGCATGACGCTCCATGAAGAGGTCGACATCTTCAAGGACGAGGCGACCACTGAACCACGCGCACACGCCAGTCGCGTTGAGCTCACCGGCCGTGATCGGCTGCTCCCCAAGGTTGGCTGCGCTCGAGGATGCGACCTTCCTCGCGTCGGTCGTCACGTCACTGGTCGTCATCATGCTCCACTCTTGCGTCGCCAAAGACCGTCGACTCGATCTTCGTAAGTTTCCCATCAGTCCAGGTCGAGATCACGTCGGGTCCTCTTGGTCTGGTCGATAGTGGTAGCCAAGATCCACATCAGCTTCGCCGCTGCCGAACGACATCGCCGGTGCCAAAGCAACCGAGAAGAGCTCCTCCTCGACATCTCCATCCAGGCGCGCTCCCTTGCCCTTGCCGCGTCCTCGCAAGGTGTTCTGCAGCCAGGTGCTTCCGAGGATCCGAGCCAAGACGAAGATCGTGAAGACAAGGATGAACAAGACCAGCGACGCTGTGTAGCCGAGAGCGACGGCGGACTTCTGTGGGAGCTTGATCTCCTGGTACACAACCAACGGCAGCGCCGCCTGTGGGTTGTGGAACGGGTTCGTGTTCATCACCTGGGCGCCGAACACCGTCATGATCAGCGGTGCCGTCTCTCCGATCGAGACCGCCACGCCCAGCAGGATCGAGGTCACGAGCCCAGATCGCGCGGTTGGCAGCACCACCGACCACACCGTCCTCCAATCGGGTGCGCCGAGTGCGGCTGATGCCTCTCTCAGATCGTTGTGGACGATGCGGAGCACCTCTTCGGTCCCTCGCGTCACCGTTGGCAGCAAGAGGATTGCAAGGGCCAGCGACGCAGCGAAGCCGGAGTAGTCGTGCACCGTCAGCACCCAGATCGAGTAGATGAAGACACCAGCGAGGATCGCAGGTGTGCCACTCATCGCTGTTACCACGATCCGAACCGAGCTGCTTATGCGGCCGCCGATCTCGTTGAGGAAGATGGCCGTCAGGATGGCGATCGGGATCCCCATGATCGCGGCCAGCGCCACCTGCTCGAGCGTGCCGACGATCGCGTGCAGGAATCCTCCTGCCGAGATCGGGCTCAGTGGACCGACGCCCGCTTGGGTCTGGGTGAACCGGTTCAATGACAGCAGCGGCAAGCCCTTCGAGAAGATGTAGACGATCAACAGGACGAGCGGCAGGATCATGCACATCGCTCCGATGGTCACGATCCCACCGAGGAGGCGATCGACCGCCATGTGTCGTCCATAGATCTGAAGGTTGATGAACCAGTACATGCCCAGGAAGACGACGATCCACGTCACGACGAAGCCGAACTCGCCGGAGAAGAGCGTCAGCTGGTCGAAGATGATCCAAACGATGCTGTACGCAGCAATCGCGGTGACAGCGAGCAGCAGGACGTCAGATGGCTTGAAATCACGAACCTTGATGGGCTTCCGCTGGGGAGAAGTGTCCTCGGCCTGATCCGGCTCGAGCGGTGACTGCGATGTTGGGGCTTCGTCGAGAACGCTCATGCGCGCTTTTTCTCCTGACGCCGAACAATGTTGGCAGCGACGAGATTCACGATCAGCGTGATGAAGAACAGCACGAGCCCTGCGGCCAAGAGCCCGGCTGCGCCGAGCTTGCCGCCAGAGCCGAATCGGTCAGCGATGAGTGCCGGGATCGAGTTTCCACCTGGCTGCAGCAGGTGATTTGGAGGACCGAAGGTGAGAGAGATGATGATCGAGACAGCGATCGCCTCGCCGAGGGCCCTTCCAAGCCCCAACATGATTGCGCCGATCATCCCACCCTTGGAGAAGGGAAAGACGACGTCGCGGATCACTCGAGCGCGACTTGCGCCGAGCGCCACAGCGCCTTCCCGCTCGCCGAGCGGCGTCAGGGAAAAGACCTCGCGGCACAAGGCGGTGATGATCGGCATGATCATGATGCCGACCAAGGTTCCCGCGATCAGGAGGCTCGAGGTGTACACGGGGGTATTGACCTTGAACCCAGGGATGAAGCCGAAGTAGTCGGAGAGCCAGCGCGAAAGGCCCTTCATGGAGTTCTGGAGGACGAAGAAGCCCCAGAGTCCATAGATGACAGAGGGGATGGCAGCCATCAAGTCGACCATCGAGGTCAACAGTCCCTTGGCAGGGAAGAAGCCGAGAATCTTGCGAGGTGCGTACTCGTTGATGAAGAGAGCGCAAGCGATGGAAACAGGCACCGCCACGACGAGCGAGATCATCGCCAGAATGAGGGTGCCGAGGAGGGCCGACCCGACGCCGAATGAAGGATGGACGCCCGAGACGTTCCACACCTGGGTCTTCAAGAAACCCCAGTAGCCCATGTATTCGAAGGCGGGGCGAGCTCGGATGTACAGGAACACCCCGATAAGGACGAGGATGACGAACGTGCTCGCGGCGGCGGTCCACGCGATCCGGCGATAGGCCACGTCAGTCCGGCTCCGCCGAACGGTGATCTTGATCGGCGTCGGACCGGCTGCGTCACCCTCTGCGGGTCGATGCTCCTCAGTCTCGGTGATCGTCATCGGTCTTGATCAGTCCTCTGTCCACATCTTGATTTGAAGGCCTCGTGCGGTGACGCCCGAGGATTCTTTCATTCTCCAGCCAGGGTTTGGTCCCTCGACCAGAGTGGCCTCACACGTGAGGTCCAGCCCCGAAGGGCTGGACCTCACGTGATCAACCTTGACCGCCTCAGCCCCCGGAGGAGCCAGGGCACCCAGTGCTGGAGCTAGGCGCCAGCGTTGCTGAGGTCCGTCGAGTTGACCAGGCAGAAGCCCGAGGGGTTGTTCGACCCACTCGCGCCATCCACATAGCCGCCCGAAAGGCTCGTGCCAGCGTTGGTGCTGGTGTCGCCCGAGAACGAGCTGGACGCAGGCACGTTCATGACTGTTGAATAGTCATGGGCACCCGAGACCAAGTTCAGCTGAGCAGCAAGCGTGCCCACTGTGTTCGAGCCGACCTCATTGGCGATCGCGGTCTGGTTGACCACGCCAGTCGATGCACCAGCGGACAGCGGCAGGAAGCCGTTGCTGATGATGATCGACTGGATCGACTTGATGTAGGACTGGCCCGTCGCCGGGTCGAGGATCGCCGCGTTCTGTGGCTTGCAAAGGAAGCCAGCCTCAGAGACGACGTTCAACGTGGCTGGAGTGGCAACCGCCGCGATGTGCGAGTTGGTGCCGTTCGAGTACACGTTGTAGAGGTACCGCTTGACCGGGAAGCTCTTGTTGAGCACCGTGGCGTCGGTCGGGTCGAGGCCGTTGATCTGGCCAAGGGCGGCGGTGTAGCCGCCGGTCAGGACCTGACCACCACAACCGGTGGTGCAGTCCACTGCCGAAGTCCCGTTCCACGCTGCATTGCCAGCCTGCCCAGCCTGGAACTTCCACTTGCCGTAGCTGTAGAAGAAGATTCCAAGCGCACGCGAGGCGTCAGCACTGCTCGAGTTGGTCACCGTACCCGGGGTCGAGGAGGTCGTGCTCCACGAAACCGTCGCGCCGACGGAAGCAACAACCTTGGTTGCCGTCGTCAGCTTGGCGTACGCCGGGTGCGTCTTGCTCGAGGCAACCTGCGTCACAGCGGTCACCGTCACCGAGCCGCTGACTCCGCTGACGGAGACGGCACCAGTGGTGAGGTGGCTGATCTGGCTACCCTGAACCTTGAGCGACTTGCCGTTGGCAGCCGCGTAGAGGGTTCCGGTGTAGTTGTTGATGGTGGTGTTCGAGTTCGAACCGGTCACCTGGTGGTGAGCGAGGACGGGGTCAAGCCCGGTGTGCTGGGCAGTCGTCATCGAACCGGCCGTCATGTCGGCAAGCTCGTTCTCGAAGATCACGATCGGGCCGTTGCAGCTACCACCCGAGTCAACGAACGTGTACTGGTTGGCGCCGGTACCGGTGCAGTTGACCGAGGTGATGCCACCAGACGAAGTCTGCGTCGGGTCAGCCCCAACGGTGCCCTTCCACGTTGACTGCGTTCCAGAGCCCTCCTGTGCGGAGAAGACGAGGATCGGCAGGTTGGAAGGTCCACCGTGCGAGGTGCAGCTGGCGATGGTGATCCCATCAGCCCATGCGCCGTCTGAGCAAAGGCCAACGTCGCCCCACTGCTGGTCGGTACCCTGCCAGATCGCACCGATTTGAGCCGTTGACAGGCTCTTCACTGCTGCGGTCGGGGTTGTCGCCGTGGTCCCGGTGGTGGCCACAGGGGATCCACAGGTGCCGTTGGTGCATGTCGTGGTGGTGTTGGAACCAACTGGAGTCTGCAGGTAGTGGACCCAGCTGACGCCGTCCGTCGCGTAGGCGACGAAGTTGAGGCCGGTGTAGTCCGAACCAGTCGACGAACCGGAACCGTTGCTTGGGTCACGAGACGAACGAGCGAAGTTGATGTTGTTCGCGACGTTCAGGTAGTGAACCGTGCTGCCAGAGTCAGTCCATGACTGGTTGTGGTAGCCGTAGCCCTTTTCGAGCTGGCCGATGCCGTTACCGGAACCGATGGCCGGCTCCTCTACGACGACGTCCGCCCAGGGGTTCTCGTTCTGGGGAGCGTTGAGTGCAAGCTGGTCTGCGCCGGCCCCGGTCACGCACGCGAAGTCGAGCGGCTGTCCGCTACCCGATGCCGTGGTGTTGTCCGAAGTCAGTGGACAGGTGTTTGCGCTGTTGAACAGGGTGTCGAGACCCTGCATCATGGTGTACGTCGTCGACGAACCGGAACCTACGATGATGTTGTTCGCAGGTGCCGCGGTAGTCGACGCCGCGCCAGCGGGCAGAGCAGCGCCGAGGGAGATCGCAGCGGCGCCAACCACCGTCGCTCCCAAGGTCGTTGCCCGCCAGAGGCGGGAAGTCGGGCTCTTGGCCATTGGTGTTTGCTCCTTCCTCCACCCTCTCGGATGAAGCTTTGGTTCCATGGATGACGCCCCGGCTCCGCTCTTTCCTGGTCCGTCGGTGCTGAACCTAGAGACCGAAGGTGAACTGCGACTGTCACGAAGGTGACTTGAAGAAGAAGCGCGACTGAACTTTTGGAGCGCGTAAGAGCAACTCGGGTGTCAGCGGTGGTGCAGAGGACGCCGCTTCCGGCGAGATGCGGCGATCCCCATCCCTGCAAGGCAGGCGATAGCCAGGGCAGTCAACGCGAAGCCGAGATTGTCAGCGCTGTCGGTGCCGTAGCTCATCGTGACCTGATGGCTGGTCGGGACGACGGCCATCAGGTTCGGGCTGATCCGATAGGGGCCCGCAGCCCCGGTGACGTGCCAGCGAGGGTCGTACGAGATCTTGACCACCACCGGGACATCGAGCCGACCGACGTGGAAGCTGAGCGAGGACCCAGCATGCGAGATGGCGCTGACCGTCGTCGGGACGACAGCCGGCGACGTCGCCGCCTTTGCGGTCCCTCTCGGCCATGAGGTCGGACCTGATTCTGCGAGCGGGACGTCCCATCGGGACTTGTCCATGAACCAGGCCACGTTGGCGTGCTTCCATCTGTCTGAGCTGCGTCCGATGCCGGGGACGACGACGGGCAGATGCGTCAGCGGTGCCACCACGGCCGAATCGGCGATCTCATAGATGTTCCAGACGGTGTGGTGCAGCGCGCCGCCGACCTTGGCCCATGGTCCCGAGGTGCCGATCAGCGTGAGCGACGGGTTCGATGCTGCCTGTGCCTTGGTGGCAGGACTCGAGAGCATGAGATAGCGGACGCCGAGCATCTGAAGGTGCTGCACCCCGGCCCCGATGTCGACCCCCGAGTAGGGAAGGCCGACCTGGGGGTCAGAAGGTCCGCTCGAGACCTCCGCCTGGATCAAGAAGTGGTACGGGACTGTCGCCGACGACTCGAAGAACAGCCCCTCCTGGCTCCCGATGCAGCCATTGGTCCAGTAGGGCAGGAGCATCAGCGCCATCGGCGTGCCGAAGCGGTCGAGATCTGAGGAGTATTCCCACATCGCCCTGCCGCAACCGTTCGTGCGGCCGATCTTGGTCATCGTGGTCATCAGTCCCCGGTACTCGGGGTAGGCGTCCTTGCCCTCGTACCCCGAGTAGTTCCACGCCGCCCATGACGCCACCTGGTTGGCACCTGGGGTGACGCCGATGGCCTCGAGCGCCGAGGCCGGCACCAACGAGGGGACGAGCGGCGGCACCACCACCACGAGGCCGATCAGGAGGGCAACGACCGGCCCACCCACGGCGCCCGGGAGCCAGCGCGCCGAGTGCAGCGGGCGGCCCGTCAGCGCTGATCGCTCGATGGCCCGTCGACGCCACCAGCGCGCCACGACGGCGAGCGTGACACCGAGCAGCCATCCGGCGAGCAGATAGAGAGACGTGAACCAGAGAGGGATGAGGCGCTCGTTCCACAGGCTGCCCTGTGGGTCAAGGATGAAGGCGCCGCCGGCTGCGATGGCACAAATTGAGAAGACGATCGCAAATCGACTTGCCCTGATGAGGCCCACCACCATGGCGAGGAGGGCGACGATCGCCACCCACCAGTCGGCATGCGGGAGGAGCTTGGCCACATAGTCGGTGTCGTTGACGTAGCCCATCGGGTTGACGAGCTTCTGGCCGGCGTAGAACGGGAGCAGCCACCAGCCAGCCAGTGCGAGACCGAGGATGCCAGACCGCACCCCCCACCACAGGGCCCCGAGCCGGCTCGGCCTGCTCCCAGGCAACAGGCCGAGCGAGCTCCCCTGCGCATCGTCGCCGAGGAGGCCGTTGGGAAACAGGAATGCCACAAGCGTCAAGACGCCAGCGGCCAGCAGTGCGTACAGCGTCGGGACCAGGTGGCAGGCGAGACACGCAGCAAGTGCGATCGGCGTGATGATCGATCCCTTCCCCGTCACCAGGCCACGAGCGAATAGGCCGATCACCACGAGGCTGACGGCGAGGCCGAGCGAGAAGGCGTACTCCCCTGCCAGCGTCGAGAAGAGGTTCCCACCGTCGATGGTGAAGGTGGGGTCGAAGAGCAACGGCAGCGTGGCCACCGCCAGACAAGCGGGAATGGGATCTTTGAGCCGGAACAGGCGGCCCATGCCCCACGCGCACAGCGGGAGAAGGAGCGAGCCGAGAACGGTGGCGAGCTTGAAGGCGACCCCGTAGGGGATGACGTACGACGCCAGTGCGGCGACGAGGTCGGGCAGGACGAAGTAGTACGTGTACAGCGAGAAGCCGTCGTACCAGCCCGGGTACC